>CABVAY010000012.1 GCA_902496455.1 uncultured Collinsella sp. | reverse complement strand
ATGCGACACATCTGGTGTGTCCATCCTCGCAGTATCCGGTTCTCAAGGTGCACGCTTTGCGGCTCATCCGGTCCGACCGGGCCGCGCGGCAAGGAGATATATTGCCAGACCGCGAAGCCCTGTGGGACGTCAATTCCACTCTTCACAAGTCCTACACAATACATCGCTTCCTATATAAGTCATAGAAAGGCTGGTGCAGAAATACTGCACGTATCAGATGATGACCCTTTGGTTCAGGAATATATAGAGATCGGTCACCTGTAAGTGTTTATCTACCCGCGCTTTTAGCAATGTAAACCGCGCTTCAGATAAAAAGAGGGAGCGCCGCGCACAACGCGACACTCCCCTAGCGATTCAAGAGAATCTATTAGGCCTCGAGAGCCTTCTTGGCGATGGTAGCCAGCTCGTTGAAGGACTCGATGTCCTCGTAAGCCATCTGAGCCAGGACCTTGCGGTCGAGCTCGATGCCGGCAACCTTCAGGCCGTGCATGAACTGAGAGTAAGAGATGTCGTTCAGGCGAGCAGCAGCGTTGATACGAGTGATCCAGAGAGAACGAATCTCGCGCTTCTTGTTGCGGCGATCACGATACTGATACTGCAGGGAGTGCTGGACCTGCTCTTTAGCATGCTTGTAAGTACGCGAAGCGGCACCGTAGTAACCCTTCGCACGGTGCATAACGGTACGGCGCTTCTTCTTGGCGGCAACAGCGCGCTTAATACGTGCCATGTTCTATCAACTCCTAGACGGTAAAACGAAAAACGGGAACGCGAACTTAGGCGAGACGCGACTTGATGACCTTGCGGTCGGCAGCGGCGATCTCGGTCTCCTGACGGAAGCCACGCTTACGCTTGGTGGACTTCTTGCTCAGGATGTGGCTCTTGAAAGCCTTGGCGCGCATAAGCTTGCCGGTACCAGTCTTGCGGAAACGCTTCTTGGTGCCGCTGTGGGACTTCATCTTAGGCATGAAATACTCCTTAATCGGTTACAGAACACTAGTTACTTGGTATCGCTTGCCGCTTTATCCTCATCGAAGGCGCCCTTAATCGGGGCGAGCAGCATAAGCATGTTACGGCCTTCCATCTTAGGCTTGGACTCGACCGTAGCGTAAGGCTTGAGATCCTCGGCGAGGCGCTCGAGAACGTTAAGGCCCTGCTCCGGGTGAGCCATCTCACGGCCGCGGAACATGATGGTGATCTTAACGCGTGCGCCCTTCTTGAGGAAACGCAGAACGTGGCCCTTCTTGGTCTCGTAGTCGCCAACGTCGATCTTGGGACGGAACTTCATTTCCTTGACCTCGACCTTGGACTGGTTCTTACGAGCAGCCTTGGCCTTCATGGCCTGCTGGTACTTGAACTTACCGTAGTCCATGACCTTGCAGACCGGCGGCTCCGCGTTGGGAGCGATCTCGACCAGGTCGAGACCCTGATCGTCGGCGACGCGCTGGGCATCGCGGATGGCGAACAGGCCGAGCTGAGAGCCATCGACGCCAATCAAACGGCACGAAGATGCAGTGATCTCGTCGTTGATGCGGGTGTCATCAGACTTAGCTATTTTCCCTACCTCCATTCATAAAAAAATAACCCGGCGCTTCTCAGCAACCAGGTCGTACACATAGACTTCCTCGATTTGAGGAAGGTAATCTAAGTTGTATGACCAGTCAGCTGCTCATTGGCGCCAAAAGGTGGGAACCCTCGGGTTCCTCTTTAGGGCATTGCGGAAACAACGCCTTGCGAATAATAACACGTACAGCGCGTTATCACATTACGTACACGAAAAAGGGGGCCGCAACCCCCTTGAAGCGCAGGTGCATGTATGGTGCCCGAGGCGAGACTCGAAGGGACTTCGCTTCGCGAAGCCCCGGGCTTCGGGCGCATGGCGCCCTCGCCACGCTCCGCTACAAACAGGCCACAGGCCTGTTTGCTTAACGCTCCGCGCGCTCACGCGAGTTCGGCACGAAAAAGGGGGCCTTGACCCCCTTGAACGCTCACTTGCATGTATGGTGCCCGAGGCGAGACTCGAACTCGCACGTTGTTGCCAACGGTGGATTTTGAGTCCACTGCGTCTGCCAATTCCGCCACTCGGGCACGCAATGCGTGAGTTAGTTTATCACAGCTTTCTACCGATTAGTCCGAAAATGGAACTTCGAGCATTTCGATGAGTTCGACCGTGCGTAGCATCTCGCGCTGACGGCATCCGCGACCGTCGACCGAAGCCTCACCCATCTGGTTATCGTAAGGGTCCTCGCGCATGCCGTCGAAAGAGGGCTCAAACTCTGCCTGGAATCGATTGTTGGCCACCATACGCCATGGGTCGAGATTGCCAAAGTAGTGACGGCGGCGCCACTCCTCCCCCATCCTGTGAGCAGAAGATCCAAATGACACGTCGGCGTTGAGCCAACCGGTCTGCGGCGTATAGAACTCTGCCCAGTCGTGCGACCCCACCGAATCGGGCGCAACGTACAGGCCGCTCTGCCAACGGGCAGGCACGCCCGCGATACGGCACATGGTGATAAACGTGAGCGCCATAACGCCGCAATCGCCGCGGAGCGAATGCGCGCAGTCATCGGCAATAGATCCCAAAAGCAAGTACGGCGGCTGATAGCGATAGTCGATATGCTGCGTCAGATAATCATAGATAGCACGAGCGCGATCGAGCGGATCCTCGAGTCCGTCAACAACACCGGCCGTCAGCTGCTGCAGATACGGCGTGAATGCAATGTGCGGACGGTCCTCGGAAATATCCTCGGGCAGAGGCGCGTCCATACGCGGATGAACCGGAAGTGTGCCACCGTAGACATCACAATAAGCAGCATCGATGTGATAACGATAAGTCACCGAGAATGAGCGCTCACTCGAAGAAGACCACGAGGCGGTACGCGCCGAAGCGTTCGCGGGAGCAACAGCACCCTCCGGCGTCATGTCGAGAATCTCGACCCGAGACTGCTGACGGCAGGCAGCCGCGACGGGAAGCCAAGCGCAAACGGTCTCCCCCTCCAGAGCGCCGGGGACAGACACGGACGCTTTAAGCGTAATGACGCGAGCCAATCCGTTTTGTGACTCCATCTCCTTGAGCATCTCGTCGCGCAGTGCTATTCCGTCCGTAGAATCGGGACGCACTCCGGGGACCTCTTTGGGATATACGCGAAGCGAATCGAGGAAGTTGTCGAGAACGAACAGCTCGCCATCGATAAAGCGCCAGTCAATACGCTTACGGTCAATCAGATCGTCAAACTGCTCCTCGGTAAACTCAGGCCACTCCTCGCGAATCATCGCAATAGCTCGATCGCGCGACACCGAAAAATGAAGCGGCGTCTCAAGCATGCGATACCGCTCGGCACGAACGCAGGCAGCAAGCGAGGGATCGGGATCTTGGGCAAGTAGGCGGTCGCAAGCCTCAATAGCCTGCGAAAGATACCCCGCGTCCTTTAAACGCAGAATCTCGGGTGGCAAGCCAACATCTAGAAAACGGAAGTCATCATTGCAAACATCAACAGAGCAACCAACAGGACCCTCGTCAATAACCTTCCCATCCGAAGGCAGCACATTAATAACAGCCATACCAAACTCCAAGTCATTAGAACTCTTGAAGTCCATTGTAGCGAGATAAAAAGAAAGCCCCAATAAAGGAACCCTCAAACCCGATAAACGGTACCTATAAAAAATGAATTCAGCCCAGTAACCCTGTGGCGAGTTAACGAAGGAGGCCCCGTTCACCCGAAGCTTTTCCCATTGCGCGACTTCTGGCAAAGCCAGGTGAGCGCAAGGGAAAAGCGTAGGGCGAACGGGGCCTCCGACGGGAAAGTTAAACCGCTACTTACGCCTTGTTGACGGAGCCAAACTCCTCCATGAGCTCCTTGGTGCGGGCAACGATGTTGTCGCGACCAGGCTTGAGGAGCTTGCGGGGGTCAAAGCCCTTGCCCTGCTGATCCTTGCCAGCCTCGATATACTCGCGAACGCCCTTGGCGAAGACGAGCTGCAGATCGGTGTTGACGTTGATCTTGGAGATACCCAGGGAGATGGCCTTCTTGATCTGATCCTCGGGGATGCCGGTACCACCGTGCAGAACGAGGGGCAGGTCGCCGGTCTGAGCCTTGATCTCGCCCAGACGCTCGAAGGAAAGGCCAGCCCAGTCGGCGGGATACACGCCGTGGATGTTGCCGATACCGCAGGCGAGGAAGTCGACGCCCAGGTCAGCAATCTGCTTGCATTCAGCAGGGTCAGCGAGCTCGCCGTTGGAGGTCACGCCGTCCTCGGTGCCGCCGATGCCGCCGACCTCGGCCTCGATGGACATGCCCTTGGAGTGGGCAAGCTCAACGAGTTCCTTGGTGCGGTCGAGGTTAAGCTGGAAGGTCTCCTCGTGAGAGCCGTCATACATGATGGACGTGAAGCCGGCCTCGATGCACTTGAAGCAGTCCTCGTAAGAACCGTGATCGAGGTGAAGGGCGACGGGGACGGTAACGCCCGTGGCCTCGACGGCAGCCTTGACCATGTCGGCGCAGACCTTGAAACCGCCCATCCACTTAGCGGCACCAGCGGTGCACTGAAGGATCAGCGGAGACTTGGCCTCCTCGGCGGCCTGGAGAATAGCCAGGGTCCACTCGAGGTTGTTGGTGTTGAAGGCACCGAGAGCGTACTTGCCGGCCTCGGCCTTCTTGAGCATGTCTGCTGCGTTGACGAGCATAAAAGAAACCTCCTGTAAGGTTGCTCCGATAACGCCTGAGATTTTACCACGACATACCCGAGCATAAACGTTCGTTTGTTCACGAATACCATCCGATTGGACAAATTTTGACCGTTTGCCCCACAGAATCGACCCACTGGGGAAAATAGCTTGACGATTGAGCGGTCTTCGTGGTTCGAAAGACGGCTTCGAGCCTACATCTGCATAAACGGATTCTGCATAAGTTCGCGCGCCATCGTGGTCGAATCGCCATGGCCCGTCAAGCAAACGGTATCGGGCGGAAGCGTCTTGGCAAGTTTGGAGAGCGAACGTATAATCGCCGCCTCGTCACCGCCGGAAAGATCGGTACGACCGTGGCTGCCCGGGAAAAGCGTGTCGCCCACAAAGGCGATGTTCCCCTGCTCGGTCGCGGCGAACAGGACGATGCCGCCCGGCGTATGCCCCGGCGTCTCGATCACCTGCAGGCAGATATCGCCCACCTCGATTGTATCGCCCTCGACAAGCAAACGCGTCGGCTCACCCGGATCGGGTGTCTCGATACCCCACATGGCGCGCTGCTCCTCGATATTTGCGCGAGGCACCGTCACGTCCTTAGCGCACAACTCATATAGTGCGCTGTCGCCAACGACAGCTCGAACCCCGGCGACCCCGCCAACATGGTCGGCATGACCGTGCGTGCAGACAGAGCCGAGTACGCGAACCTCGGGATGCGCGGTGCGGATATGCTCCACAAGACGCTCGCCCTCCCACGCAGGGTCGATGATCACGCACTCATTGTTCGAAATAACTGCATAGCTATTGGTCTGAATGGGACCGTTTACGAGCGTCTCGATCTCGACCGATCCCTTGGGAGTTAAATCCAAGGACACAGCACTCATGTCCCTCTCCTCTCTATAGAACTCGAGGCATCAAACGATGCCTCGAGTGTAGCGAATATCGATAATGTGTCTCGTGCGTCGCGACTAAACGCGGCGCTTAAGCTGGGCTCCACCCTCGCCGGGCATCAGACGGCGAGCGTCGTAGACCGAATCGACACTGCTGATGGAAGCCAGCAGCGGATCCAGACCGCTCGCGTCCGAGATCTCGACCATAAAGCGCAGGGTTGCAATACCCTCGCGGTTGGTCGACGTGGCGGCAGAAAGGATATTGCCGCCCGCATCGCCAATGGCAATGGTGACATCCTTGAGCAGGCCCATGCGGTCCAGGCACTCGACCACGACCTCGACCTGGAAGAGGGTGTCGGCAGCGCCGTCCCACTCCACATCGATCATGCGCTCGGGATGTTCCATAAGACCCTTGACGTTGGGGCAGTTGGCGCGATGCACCGAAACGCCACGACCGCGCGTGATGAAGCCGACGATGTCGTCACCCGTCACGGGGTTGCAGCAATGAGCCAGACGGACCAGCAGGCCGCTGTTGCTCTCGCCCTTGACGATAATGCCGTTACTGGCGCTCTTGCCGCGCTTTTGCGGCTTGCGGTTGGAGCCGCGAGCGGGCTGCTTCACGACCTCGGCGATAGCCTCGGCCTTGGTGAGCTGTTCCTCGGGCTTGGGGTCCAAGATTTGCTCGACCTTATTGCCCACAGCGCGCGGGGCAACCTTGCCGGCGCCGACGGCGGCAAACAGGTCCTCGAGCTGCTTGAAGTTAAACTGCTCCGCCACGGCGTTGAGTGCACGCGTCGAACGCGGCGTAGAAATGCCATAGCCACGCTTACGCAGGTCCTTGGCCAGCATATCGCGACCGGCGGCAGCGTCGTCGTCCTTGGTCGCAGCGGCAAAATAGCGGCGGATCTTTGACTTGGCGGAAGGTGTCTTAACGATCTTGAGCCAATCGCGCGACGGCTTGGAACTCTTGTTAGTCAGGATCTCGACACGGTCACCCGTCTTAATCTCGTGCGTGAGCGGAGCCACCGCACCGTTGATTTTGGCGCCGACGCAGTGGTTTCCCACCTCGGTGTGAACGGCATAGGCAAAGTCGAGCGGCGTGGAGCCGGCACGAAGCGCCATGACCTCGCCTTTGGGCGTGAAGACAAAGATCTCCTGATCGAACAGATCGACCTTCAGCGAGTGCAGGTATTCCTTGGCATCGGTGATCTCGTCGGAAGCCGCCCAATCGAGCGAATGCTTGAGCCAGTTGATCTGGTCGTCCAAACGTTGAGCGTCATTGGTCTTGGAAGCAGACGATCCGCCCGACTTCTTATATAGCCAGTGGGCGGCAATGCCGTACTCGGCCTGCTCATGCATCTCGTAGGTTCGAATCTGAATCTCGAGCGGACGAGCCGTAGGGCCGATGACCGTCGTGTGGAGCGACTGGTAGTTATTGACCTTGGGCATGGCGATATAGTCTTTAAAGCGACCAGGCATGGGGTGCCACAGCGTATGCACCGCACCGAGCGTGGAGTAGCAATCACGCACCGAATGGGTAATTACGCGCAGCGCCACCAGGTCGTAGATCTCGGAGAACTCCTTGCCCTTGCGCTTCATCTTTTGGTAGATGGACCAATAGTGCTTGGAGCGGCCGTTGATCTGGAAGTCCTCCAGACCAATGCGGTTGAGCTCATCGGTAAGCGTCTTGATGGTCTCGGCAAGGTAGCGCTCGCGGACCTCGCGCGACTCAGCCACCATGCGCGCGATGCGCTGGTAGGCATCGGGCTCCAAGTAGAAGAAGGACAGGTCCTCGAGCTCCCACTTAATAGAGCTCATGCCCAGACGGTCGGCCAGGGGCGCATACACGTCCATGGTCTCGCGAGCCTTAAACAGGCGACGGTCCTCGCGAAGGGCCGCCAGCGTACGCATGTTATGCAGGCGGTCGGCAAGTTTGACGATGATAACGCGGATGTCCTTGGACATGGCGAGGAACATCTTGCGAAGCGTAAGCGCCTGCTTCTCGTCCATGCTATCGACTTCGATGTTGGTGAGCTTGGTCACGCCATCGACGAGCTCGGCCACCGTATCGCCAAACAGGCCGGAAACATCGGCAAGCGAGGTCTCGGTATCCTCGACGGTATCGTGTAGCAGCGCGGCGCACACCACATCGCAGTCCATCTTGAGATCGGCCAAAATGATGGCCACCTCGACGGGATGGTTAATGTACATCTCACCCGAGCGGCGCTTTTGGTTGCAGTGCTTCTCGGCAGCAAAGCAGTAGGCCTGCTCCACCTTAGAAAAGTCGTCCTCATTCATATATTTGAGGCACAGGCGCTCCAGCTTGTCGTAGCTGTCCGCCATAATCTCGGGCGGCAGCTCATCGGCATGCTTATAGTGCTCCATCTCCGAAAACGGCTGGAGGGTGGAATCATGGGCGGTACGGGCTGCGGCATCCATCGAGGTCCCCTTCCCCTAGGCCCGCGGTACGATCGGGCGGTTAACTTTGGCTAGCATATCAGAAGCGCACGAATCGAGCGCCCAGCTCCGGAAAGCCGAAAATTCCATGCGCGAGCGCAAGCCCTCCAAATAGCGAATTGACCTGCTCAATTGCACGCGGCCGGGGTTTTCGGCCATCGCGATGCGACGAGTGTCGTCAAACCCCGAAACTCGACAGAAACCAAGCTCTTCGAAGATTCCCAGGCCGCTTTCCACCGAACGCTCGTCGACCGGCGTGCGCGCATCGATGGCAAGGCACATCTGCGCGATGTCGATATCGCTCGCGCTAAAGGAATCGTCCCCGGTTTTGCCGCGGTTGGAGCGCCACATGGTCTGCAGCGCGCGATAGAGCGTGACGAGCTCGTCGCGCTCGGGCGCATAGCAGTCGAGCAGGCGCTCGTTAATGCGGGCGTCGCGCGACGAATAGAGCAGATGGATCACGGCGGGCTGGCCATCGCGGCCGGCACGTCCGCTCATCTGGTTGAACTCAATGCCGCCAAACGGCATGTGGTACAGCACGACATGGCGGATATCGGGTAGGTTGACACCCTCGCCAAAGGCGGATGTCGAGACGATGCAGCTGAGGCTGCCGTCTCGAAACGCCTCCTCTACGCGATGGCGGTCGGTGCGCGTAAGGCCAGCGTTATAGAACGCGATACGGGTCGCACAGTCGGGAACGCGTTTGCGTAGTGTCTTGGCGAGCGCCACGGACTGGTCGCGCGAATTGACGTAAATGACGGTCTTCTCCCCCGTCGCCACGATCGACACCAGGCGGTTCTCGCGGCTCGCAAGATCTCGGTCATCCTCGAGCTGCAAGTTCTCGCGCACCGTCTCGTCGACCACCGTACGGGTAATCGGTAGAACACGGGCGAGCTCGGCCACAACCGGAGCCGTTGCGGTGGCAGTCGCGGCCAGAACGACCGGGTCGCCCAGGGCCTTGAGGATATCGGGCATGTCGAGATAGGCGCTGCGGTCGCCGCCCTTGGCAAGACCGGCATGATGCGCCTCATCGATAACGACAAAACCGATGCGCCCCGAACGCGCAAAGCGGTCGCGGTGAATGGACAGGAACTCGGGCGTCGTGAGCACGATGCCAGTGCGGCCCGAAGCCAAGCCGGCAAACACGTCATCGCGCGCCGCCTCCACGGTCTCGCCGGTCAGCACGCCAACGCCAATGCCAAGCGATGCCATCGTCGACGAGAGGTGATAGGCCTGGTCGGCAACAAGCGCACGCAGCGGATAGACAAAGATGCTCGCACGTCCGCGAAGCACCGCCTCACGCGCGGCATGTACATGGAAGATGAGCGACTTGCCGCGCCCCGTTCCCATAACGGCCAGAACACTTTGGTGATCGGCCAGGGCATCGAGCGCCTCGACCTGCGCGCGGTGCGGCTGGTTCGAGCCGATAAAGCTATGGATAAGCGAGCGCGTGAGCTCGGTATAGGAAAGCTGGGCGAGCGTCTCGCGCTTGCGCGACTCCAGGCGCAGGCCAGAATCCGCCGGCTGCACGCCACGACGAAGCTCGCATGCCGGATCGTCGACGCCGGGCAGCGTGGTATCGCGGACCAGAACATCCTTGATCATGAGCTTGGGCTTCACACGCCCCTGCCAATGCTCGGCAACGGCCTCGAACACCAAGTCGACAGCGCTATCGCAGTTGATGAGCTTATCGATTTGCGGCACGCGGAACATAATGGCCGGCACGCTCGCGGCGCCATCGGTCGCCACAAAGCGCATGTGCTCGCCGGTCTTACCCACCACGGCGCGATCGCACATCGTCACGCCCTCGGCAGCCAGCAGCGGCACCTTATTACCCTGGCCAAACGGCTCAAGGCGGGAAATCTGCTCTATAGTCTCGATATTCAGCTCGGAAAGGTCGACCGTGGCGGCAACCTCGTCGATGTCTTCAAAGTCCTCAGCGGGAATCTCCGATAGCACGGCGGAAAGGCGACGACGGAATTCATCGAGCTTGGATGCCTCGATGGTCACACCCACCGCACCGGCATGTCCGCCGCGACGAATCAGCAGGTCGGAACAGCGCTCGACGGCGTCAAACAGGTTAACTTTGCCCACCGAGCGACCAGAGCCGCGCGCGATACCGTCCTCGATCGAGAACAGCAGCGCCGGCACGTGATAGCGGTTGGTCAGACGGCTTGCCACGATACCCTTGACGCCCTCGTGCCAGCCTTCGCCGCCCACAACGATCGCGCGCCCGCCGTCATAGGTCTCCTCGACCTTTGCCATGGCATCGCGCGTGAGCTCCGCCTCGATCTCACGGCGCTGGCGGTTGATTTCCTCGAGCTCAGCCGCCAGCGCGCTTGCTTCGATGGAATTGCGGGCAAGCAGCAGGTCGAGCGCCAGCTTGGGATCGGCCATGCGGCCGGCAGCGTTTAAGCGGGGAATGAGCGAGAATGACAGGCCATCCGCCGTAATGCTCGAAAGGTCCGCCTTGGCAAGCGCGGCAAGCGCGATATAGCCGGGGCGAGCGGTTACGCGCATCTGCTGGATGCCCTCGGCAACCAGCGCGCGGTTCTCGGGCGTGAGCGGCATCATGTCGGACACGGTGCCCAGCGCCGCGACCTCGATTAGCGAACGCCAATACGACGGCTTGCCCAGGCGCTCACCCAGGACTTGCACCAGCTTGAGCGCCACACCAGCACCGGCAAGCTCGCGCGAGGGGCCCTCGTCCTCGAGCTTGGGGTCGGTCAGGGGCACACCCTGCGGCACCTGGTCGGAGGGCTCGTGATGGTCCGTGACCACCAAATCGATCCCCAGGTCCTCCAAATAGGAAACCTCTTCCTTGGCGGCAATGCCGTTATCGACGGTCACGATCAGCTGGGGGCGAGCGAGCTCGTTAACGCGGTCGAGTGCCGCGCGCGAAAGACCGTAGCCCTCATCAAAGCGGTGCGGAATAAACGGCGTGACATCGGCGCCAAACGTGCGCAGCGCCTCGGTCAACAGGCAGGTCGACGTAATACCGTCAACGTCAAAATCGCCAAAGACTGCAATGTGCTCGTGGTTGCGAATAGCACGCTCGACGCGGTCGGCAACGACCGACATGCCCGGGATAATGAGTGGGTCGGCCCAGTCGCGATCGAGCGAAGGCGTCAAAAACAATTGGCCCTCTTTGATGGAGTCAATGCCGTGCGCGACCATAATGCGCGCCACCAGCCCGGGAATGCCCAGACCAGCCGAAAGCTCCTTTTCGAGCTCGGGGTTTTGCTGAGCGACCGCCCAGCGATGCGTCGTCTTAAGCGATGACATAGGCACCCACCCCCGATAGGGGCAGGTCGCCGCGATACCTCTCACGGTTCATAGCGATGAGTCCTCTGTGTATGCCCGCTTCGGCAGGCAGATCTGTTGAACGGTTTTATTATACCGTGCAGCGCGGACGCAAAACGCCGCGGTGCGCCGCGGTTTCGGCAAACGATGGCGGTAATGGCCTCGAAATAATCGAGCGTTTCAGCCGCACGGACGCATACGAGCGTCTAGCATATCCATACAAACGAGTTCGCGGATAAAGGGGGTCACGGGACATATGAGGCAATGGGCCGGACTGGGAAAGTTCCTCGCGGGGCATATGCAGATCATCGTTCCGATTTGCGTGGCGCTCGGCGTGCTCTTTCCCCAGCAGATCGGCGTGCTCAAGCCCATTGTTCCCGCCCTCTTCGCCTTTATGACGTTTCAGGGCGCGCTCAGCAACACCTTCCACCAGGTAGCCGAGGTGTTCCGCCGTCCCCTGCACCTGATTTTGGCACTGCTCGTCTCGGCGGCGCTTATTCCCATCGCGGCCTATGCCATGGGATCGTTATTCTTTGGCTCCAATCCCAACCTTGTCTGCGGCATCGTGCTCGAGTACAGCGTGCCCGTGGCCGTCACCGCTTTTATGTGGATCAGCATGTTCGGCGGCAACGGCCCGCTCGCGCTCACCATCATCCTGACGTCCTCGGTTATCTCCCCTGTGACGATTCCGCTCACGCTTAAGCTCTTGCTGGGTGCCACCGTCTCGATCGATGTGCCGAGCATGATGCAAGACATGGCCTTTATGATCGCCATCCCCGCCGTGCTCGGCATCGTGATCAACGAGCTCACGCGTGGATGGGGACCCGAGAAGCTCTCCCCCGTGCTCTCGCCCGCCTGCAAATTCATGATGATGGGCGTTATCGCCTCCAACTCCACCGCCATGAGCGAGTACGTGCTGCACATGAACGCGGTGCGCTTGGAAGTCGCCCTCTTTATTTTGGTCTTCGCCATCAGTGGCTTTGTCGTCGGTTTTCTGGTCGCCCATGCGCTGCATCTGCCATATAGCGAGACGACCACCATGTGCTTTACCTGCGGCATGCGTAACATCTCTTCGGGCGCCGTCATCGCCACGCAGTACTTTCCGGGCGAAGTCGTGTTTCCCGTCATGTGCGGAACGCTGTTTCAGCAGGTACTCGCCTCGCTTATCGGGCATCTCTTTGAGCGTCTGACCGGCGAGGAGCGCGCCGCCCAGCGCAAGCGCGTCGAAGCCGGCCGCGACGCCATGGCACGCTAGACTGTCCGCATTACGCGGGTGTTAGTCTTGCTATACGAGCGTTTCCAGATACGCACGCAGGCGCTCAGCATCGATATCGAGCGTTGTCTCAGCATTGACCTGGGCCAAACGATAGCCGACAAAGTAGGGCGAAACCACCCAACGCGGCAGCGCCTTGGCAATGGTCCGACCGCCCAGGTGATAGAAGAACAGGTTATACGACTCTGCGCGACCACCGTGGTGCTCGTTCAGGATATAGCGCAGAGCTACCTGGATCGCATCGGCGAAGAGATCCGCCTCGGCTTGGTCTCTCGTGTCATCGCTGGCGGCGATTCCCTGCGGGGCTGAAACGTTGATCTCAAAGAACCCCATGATGGGTTCGGTTGAGATGTTGGCCGAGATCCTCCCCTGTTGCCAGACATTGATGCCTTCGAAATTGGCGGAAGCCAGCGAAGCATAGCCGTCTTCCTGCTCCAAACCCACAATCTGCATGTGCGGATGAACGAGGCTACCGCCCGAGAGCGGACCCTTGTTCTTGTACATGAGCACGCTTCGATACTGCTGTGAATCGATCATCTGCTGCCAGCAACCCAGGGCAAACCGCATCACATGGTGGAGTTCATCCGGCTCATAGGTCACCAGGTCGGCATCGTGATCGGCCGACTCGATCAGCACGGTTTGACGGGTGGCGCGCAGGGTCTTGAACTTATTCTCGAGCCAAATGCAATCGCCATCACGGCGATTGATGTCGGTGAGCCCTTCTGTATCGCAAAAGGGGCACGCGGTGCCGGGACGACGGTTGTCGTCGGGCTTACCGTTCGCCTGCTGAACGTCAAATACCAGCGTCACGGGTTATACCTCCAGCGGCACAATCTTGGTGCCATGGAGCTCGGAGACGCCCAGTGCCGCCGCCACGGTATCGCGGTTGACCGTGGAAATGCCGCCGCCGGGAAGGATGGTCAAGCGGTCGCCCGCATACTCGATCAAGCGGGCCAGGTTTTCGAAGTTGTCCTCGATCGGCGTACCGGCAGCGCCACCATGCGTCAGGATGCGTGTGATGCCGCAGTCGGCGAGTATGTCAATCGCGTCGAGCTGAGCCTCGGGCGAGAGCTGATCAAACGCCATGTGGAAGGTGATGTCGATGGGCTCACGCTTGCATTCCTCGGTCGCGCAGCCCGCGGCCATCACGAGGGCGCCCAACGTAAGCTCGTCGAGTGCCCATCCGCCAGCGCAGGGCTTGCAGCAGCCAAAGGCCAAGCCGTCAACGCCGGCGCTCACGGCAAGGCCCAGGTCCATCTCCATCATACGCAACTCGTCCTGGTTGTAGTGAAAGTCGCCGCCACGCGGGCGAATCATGCACATCACCCGTGCATCGTGCTCGTGGGCATAGTTGGTCGTAGCGCTGATAACGCCGGCCGAAGGCGTGGTGCCACCAACGGCAAGGTTATCGCACAGCTCGATGCGCTTTGCACCGGCATCGATAGCCGCCGGCACCCGCTCAAAGTTCTCGGCACAAAACTCATACAGCATAGATAGACCCCCAAAGACAGCAGATGTTTTCCGACGGGCATTGTCACACATCCCCATGAAGTTGCGGTGGAATAGGGACTCATTTGGCCTCTGGAGCCCGTATTCAGTCCCTATTTCACCGCAACTAAAAAGGGGCGCTGACTGAGATAGTCAGCGCCCCTTTTGTTAGGTGGGTTAGCCTCCGAGGTAGGCTTTGCGGACGTTATCGTCGTGCAGGAGCTCTTGGCCGGTGCCGGTCATGGTGATCTTGCCGGTCTCGAGCACGTAACCGCGTGTGGCGATGGAAAGCGCCATCTGCGCGTTTTGCTCGACCAGAAGCACCGTGGTGCCGGCCTTGTGCAGGTCCTCGACAATCTGGAAGATCTGTTCGATCAGAATCGGTGCCAGACCCATGGAAGGTTCGTCGAGCATAAGCAGTTTGGGGTTACTCATAAGGGCGCGCCCCATAACGAGCATCTGCTGCTCGCCACCTGAAAGGGTGCCGGCGACCTGGCGACGACGTTCCTTCAGGCGCGGGAACTGCTCGTAGACGCGCTCCAGGCCCGGAGCAATTGTGGACTTGGGCTGTGTATAGGCGCCCATCTCCAGGTTCTCCTCGACCGTCATCTGCAAAAAGGCGCGACGACCCTCGGGAACCTGAGCCAGGCCCTTACCAACCAGCTTATCAGCGGGCGTATGGGTAATGTCCTCGCCCATAAACTTGATGGAGCCGGTCTTGGAGCGCAGCAGGCCCGAGACGGTCTTGAGCGTTGTGGACTTGCCGGCACCGTTGGCACCAATCAAGGCCACGATCTCGCCCTCGTTAACGTTAAAGGAGATGTCCTTGATGGCGTGGATGGCGCCGTACCAGACGTTGATGTTGTAGACGGAAAGCATCGGCTCTGCCATTTAGTTCTCCCCCTTATCCTGCTTACCCAGATACGCCTCGATAACGGCGTCGTTGTTCTGGATTTCCTCCGCCGTACCCTTGGCGATAACCTTGCCAAAGTTAAGCACGCAGATGCCCTCGCAGATGTTCATAACGAGCGACATATCATGCTCGATAAGCATGATGGCGATGCCGAAGGTGTCGCGAATCTTGACGATGTTCGCCATGAGCTCTGCGGTCTCGGACGGGTTCATGCCGGCGGCAGGCTCGTCGAGCAGCAGCAGCTTGGGGTTAGTGGCAAGCGCGCGGACGATTTCCAGACGGCGCTGAGCGCCGTAAGGAAGCGAGCCGGCCTGTTCATTTGCCAGGTGCTCCATGTCAAAAATGGACAGCAGCTCCATGGCGCGCTCGTGGGCGGCCTTCTCGTGCTTCCAATACGTCGGCAGGCGCAGCACGCCCTCAAAGCCGGAGTAGCGCTCCTGGTTGTGCAGGCCGACCTTAACGTTGTCCTCCACCGTCATGGTGTTGAACAGACGGATGTTCTGGAACGTACGGGCAATACCCATGCGGTTGACCTGGTAGACCGACTTGCCCGAAGTGTCCTCACCGTCGAGCAGGATGGTGCCGTGCGTAGGCTGGTACACCTTGGTGAGCAGGTTGAAGACCGTGGTCTTGCCGGCACCGTTGGGGCCGATGAGACCGGCAATCTCGGTCTTGCCGATGGTTAGGCTAAAGTCGTCGACCGCCTTAAGGCCGCCGAATTCAATGCCCAGGTGAATGCACTCGAGCGCCGGGCGCTGGCCCAGGTCGCGGTCGGGAACGATGGCGCCAGAAGGATACGGGACCATCTTGCCCTTGTTGAACTCAAACTTACTGGGCATCGGCTGCCACCTCCTTCTTGGAAGCAAAGCGATCCTTAATGCGTGCGAAGAACGCCTTGAGCTGTGGGTTGTTGGTAAAGACCATGACCAGAATCAACACGATGGCGTAGATGAGCATGCGGTAGTCCGAAAACTGACGGAGCAGCTCGGGGAGCACCGTGAGCAGCGCCGCGGCGATAACGGAGCCGCGCATGTTGCCCAGGCCGCCCAGGACCACGAACACCAGAATGAGAATGGACGTATTGAAGTCGAACTTAGTGGCGGAAAGCTGCGAGAAGTTACCGCCGAACAGAGCTCCGGCAGCACCGGCGAGGGCAGCGGAAACCACGAAGGCGATCATGCGGTACTGGGTGACGGAGATGCCCACAGACTCGGCAGCGATCTTGTTGTCGCGCACGGCAATAATGGCACGACCGGTACGGCTGCGAACCAGGTTGAGCACAATCACGAGCGCGACCATAACCAGGATTGCGCCGGCAAGGAAGGTCGAATAGGTCGACACGCCCGATGCACCCTGCGCGCCCTTGATGATGGCGGTGCCGTCCTCGAGCAGGTGCAGGTCGTCGATCGTGGAGTTACCCGTGATGTTAAAGATCACATGCAGGCCGCGGGAATCGACGCCCACAATGAGGCAGGTGACGACCTCTTTGATAATCTCGCCAAAAGCCAGGGTCACGATGGCCAGATAGTCGCCGCTCAGGCGCAGGACCGGGATGCCGATCAAGAAGCCCAAGATGGCAGCGGCGATAGCGCCGACCACAATGCTGATGATCAGACGCATCGGATCAGACGGAACGGTGCTCTCCAGCGCGACGGCAGTGACGATGCCCGTATAGGCGCCGACGCTCATAAAGCCCGCGTGGCCCAGCGACAAGTCGCCCGCGATGCCGACGACGAGGTTAAGGGAGATGGCCATGACGATATAGGCTGTGATGGGAACCAGCTGACCGGCGATCATGCGCGGGATCATGTGGTTGGACTGCATAAAGAACACGATGGCGAACGCCACAACGCACATGGCGTACGTGACAAAGTCGTGACGCGTCTGCTTGTCTTTAAGAAACTTCATAACGCTCACCTACACCTTCTCGGGGACGTACTTGCCCAAGAGGCCGGCAGGCTTGACGAGCAGGACGATGATCAAAACACCAAAGACGATGGAGTTGGCAAGGCTCGTGGAAATGTAAGCCTGCGCCATCGCCTCGATGATGCCGATGAGAATGCCGCCGACAAAGGCGCCGGGGATGGAGCCGATGCCGCCGAAAACGGCAGCGTCGAAGGCCTTGATGCCAGGCATGGCGCCCGTGGTGGGCTGCAGGACCGGCGAGTAGGAGCACAGGAGCACGCCGGCGATGGCAGCGAGGGCGGAGCCGATGGCGAACGTCATCGAGATGGTGCGGTTGACGTTGATGCCCATGAGCTGAGCGGCGGCCTTATCCTCGGACACGGCGCGCATGGCCTTGCCCATCTTGGTCTTACCTGTAAAGAACATCAGGCCGGCCATGATAACCAGGCAGGCGACGATGGTGACGAGCGAGACGGCGCTTACGTTAAACTTGGCCAAGAACTCCGGCACCGGGAAGGTGACGAGCGAAGTGAAGTTCTTGGGCGTGGCGCCCCACAGAAGCTGCGCGGCGTTCTGCAGGAAGTAAGACACGCCGATGGCCGTGATCAGAACGGCCAACGGGCCCGCTTGGCGCAGCGGCTTATAGGCCAGACCCTCAATGAGAACACCGAGAACCGTGCAGACCACACAAGAGAGAACTACAGATGCCCAGCCCGGGAGGCCGAGATACGACGTGGCGCAGAACGAGACATAGGCACCGACCATGATGACGTCGCCGTGAGCGAAGTTGAGCATCTTGGCGATACCGTAGACCATGGTGTAGCCCAACGCGATGATGGCGTAGACGCTGCCCATGGACAGGCCGTTGACCAGGTATTGGATAAAGACCGTCATGTTCCACATCCCCCTTTCGAATAGGTTTCCAGTTAATGTATGAAACAGGGACGTTACACTGTCCCTAGATACCAAGCAAGCAGGGAAGGCCAAAACCTCCCCTGCTTGGGATCAAAACCGCTCTATGTAAGGCGGCCAATTAGGCCTGTACGTACTTGCCGTCGGTGATGACGTACGCCGTGGGCTCCTTCTGGACCTGGCCCTTATCGTTCCAGGTGAGCTTGCCGGTCAGACCGTCAACGGTAATCTTGAGCATAGCCTTGGACAGCTTCTCGGCGGCCTCGGTCGGATCGGCGTCGACACCAAGACCGGCCTCCTTGACGGCCTCGGCCACCGCGTGCACGCCGTCGTAGGCGTCGGCGGCAAACTGGTCGGGGGTATCGCCGTACTTATCCTTGTAAGCGTTGACGAAGTCGGCGTTCTTCTCGTCGTCGGCGGAGAACGGGGTCATGAGCAGCAGGCCCTCGGCAAGAGAGGTATCGAAGCCCTCAACGCCCAGGATGCCGTCCATGCCGTCGCAGCCCATCATCTTGACGTCGTAGCCCATGTCCTTGGCGTTCTTGAGCAGGACGGACGCCGGCGTGTAGTAGATCGGCGCAAAGATCATGGTGGCGCCGGCCTGCTTGGCCTTGGTCAGCTGGTTGGTAAAGCTCGTGGCGGAGTCGTCCTTAAAGGTCTCCTCGTCAACAATCTCGAGCTTGGACTCAGCGGCCTGGGCCTTAAAGGAATCTGCGATGCCCGAAGAATAGGCGTCGCCGGAGTTATAGAACAGCACGAACTTCTCGTCCGCATACTTCTGCGCCAGGAACTTAGCAGCGTTGACACCCTGGTTGGGGTCGGTGAAGCAAACCTGGAAGACGCAATCCTTGCCGTCGGTGACGTCCTCGGAGGACGCGGACGGGGTGATCATGAACGTCTTGGGGTCGTTACCGCACTCGGCGGCAACGGCAACCGACGCACCCGTGGTGGTCGGGCCGACGAGGGCCTGCATGCCCCAGTCGAGCAGGGTGTTGAAGGCGTTGACGGCCTTCTCGCCATCGGCCTGGTCATCCTCGGCCTTGCTGGCAAGCGGCAGCTCCTTGGTCGAGAAATCCTTGCAGCCAAGCTCGACACCCTGGGTAACGGACTTGCCGTAGGACGCGTTGGCGCCGGTCAGCGGGCCGATGGTGCCGATCTTAAACGAAGCGTCGCCCGAAGCGGAACCGGTATCGCCGCCGTTGGAGGAGCAGCCAGCTAGAATGGACATCGCCCCCAGACCTGCTGCGCTCGCGATAACGCTCCTGCGATTCATAACAGGGTTCAATGACTTACCGGTGAGGCTCGACATGCGGCTCTCCTCTCAAATCTCGTCGGGTTTCGGTTACCCGACAGGCCATCCTTCGCCGTGTTCGGCGTTCGCAAAATACTAGACGCTTTAGTTAAGGAAAGTGGCGATTATTTCAACTTTTCTTTGGATTTGTTCATTTATCCATAATTCTGCGTATTTCTATTACTTTATACAGTATTGCCACTTTATTATGTAAAAGTAATGTTTCCGTTCTGTTACAAGCATACCTGCCTTAAATAAAACAGCCTCACCGGTCGTGCTTTATGCGCACTTAGGCGGCGATGTACTTGCCGTCCTGGATCACATAGGCCGTAGCAGGCTTTTCGACCTGACCTTCGTCATTCCACGTCAGCTCGCCTGTCAGGCCCTCGATCTTGATCTTGCGCATGGCCTTGGCAAGGTCGCCGGCAATGTCGGCACCGTCGGCCGAAATGTCAATCCCCGCCCTATCGATAGCCTCGGCGATGGCGTGGACGCAATCGTAAGCGTCGGCGGCAAACTGGTTGGGCGTCTCGTCGTAGGCATCCTTATAGGCCTTGACGAAGTCGGCATTCTTCTCATCGTCGGCGGAAAACGGGGTCATGAGCAGTACGCCCTCGGCAAGAGAGGTATCGAAGCCCTCCACAGAGAGCAGGCCGTCCATGCCGTCGGTACCCATGAGCGTCATGTCGTAGCCCATGTCCTTGGCGTTCTTGAGCAAAACGGACGCCGGCGTGTAGTAGATCGGCGCAAAGATGAGCGTGGCGCCGGCCTCCTTGGCCTTGGTGAGCTGGTTGGTAAAGCTCGTGGAGGAATCGTCCTTAAAGGTCTCGGTATCGACGATATCAAGTTTGGACTCCTTGGCCTGCTCGGCAAAGGCATCGGCAACACCCGAGCTGTACGTATCGCCGGAGTTGTAGAACAGGGCGATCTTGGCATCCGCGTACTTCTCGGCCAAGAACTTTGCGGCGCTGGCGCCCATGGTGGGATCGGTGAAGCAAACCTGGAAAACCGTGGTCTTATCCTTGGTAACGTCGAGCGACGAGGCCGAAGGCGTGACCATGAGCATATCGTCGGCGATCTCGCCCGAGACAGCGACGGCGGCACCGGTGGTGACGGGGCCGACGAGCGCCTGCATGCCCCAGTCGCACAAGGTATTGAAGGCGTTGATGGCCTTCTCGCCGTCAGCGACGTCGTCCTCAGACTTAAGCGAGAGTTTGAGGTCCTTGGTCGAAAAATCCTTGGCGGCGAGCTTGGCACCCTTCTCGGCCGAAACGCCATAGGTTGCCGCGGCGCCGGTCAGAGGGCCGATGACACCGATCTTGAAGGTCTTGCCGTCATCGGCGGAGCCGCCGTCCGAGCCACCCGACGAGCAACCAGCGAGTGCCGCGGTGCTACCGAACGCCGCGGCGCCAGCCAAGAAACTCCTGCGGTTAAGTACGTTGTTGATGCTAAACATGGTGTCCCCCTTTTCGCTGGCCGCGGTGCGGCCGTCTTGCGGTACAGGGCAAACCTTATGGTGCAAACGTTGACAGTTTGTTACGGAAGTTCGTTTGTAGCGAGCATGTTTCCAATGTTTCCGCAGCGTTTCGGGGGTGCCGTTTTGTGCGACTCCTGTTGCCTGGCGAGCACGCGCCCTCGGTTCACGCTAGAATGCACTCAACCTTTAAGCGGTTAATCCATCCATAAGATGCACGAAGGAGCTATCTATGAGCGAACCCCTGCGCACCGTGAACGTCGGCCTCATCGGTCTGGGAACCGTCGGCGGCGGCGTGGCCCGTCTGATCAAGAGCCACCACGATGAGTACCTGGCAGCCTACGGCATCGACCTTAAGCTGACCCGCGCCTGCGCGCTTGCTTGGGAGCAGGCCGAGGCAGCCGGTATTGAGCGCGAGGCCTTTACGAGTGACTGGCATGACGTCGTCACCGACCCCGCCGTCGATATCGTCGTCGAGCTGATCGGCGGCGAGCATCCCGCAACCGAGATCTTCACCACTGCCTTTGAGCACGGCAAGCACGTCGTCTCTGCCAACAAGGCCCTGCTGGGCCGTCATGTCGAGACGCTCGCCGAGAAGGCGCGCGCGTGCGGCGTACAGATTAAGTGCGAGGCCAGCTGTGGCGGTGGCATCCCCATCGTGAGCACGCTCGAGCACGACCTGGTGGGCAACAAGATCCTGACCATCGCCGGCATTCTCAACGGTACCACCAACTATATCCTGTCGCGCATGGACGCCGAGGGCGCCGATTACGCCGATGTGCTTGCCGACGCGCAGGCCAAGGGCTATGCCGAGGCCGACCCGTCCGCCGACGTCGACGGCTTCGACGCCGCCAGCAAGACGGCAATCCTCGCTTCCATCGGCTTTGGCACCCGCGTGACCACCGACGACGTATATCAGCAGGGCATCCGCACCATCGGTGCCGAGGATATCGCCCAGGCCCGCGAGCTCGGCTACACCATCAAGCTGCTGGGCATCGCCCGCAACACCGACGCCGGCGTCGACGTCCGCGTGCACCCCACGCTCATCCCGGCAGACCACATGCTCGCCAAGGTCAACGGTGCCATGAACGCCGTCTACGTGGTGGGTGACGCCGTAGGCGAGACCATGTTCTACGGTGCCGGCGCAGGCTCCTTCCCCACCGCGAGCGCCGTCGTGGGCGACATCCTGTCGCTCTCCGAGCAGATTAGCCGCGGCGTGGCTCCGCTGCCCGAGATTGAGCCCTATGGTCACAACCTCGCCTTTAAGCCCATGGACGAGCTCCAGACCAAGTACTATGTGCGCCTGAAGGTCGCCGACCGCGTGGGCGCCCTGTCCGAGACGGTCGACATCTTTGCCAAGCACAACATCTCGATCTCGCTCATCAACCAGGTCGAGGACGGCAAGTCGGGCGTCAGCGATGCCTGCTCGGTCATCTTCTTGACGCACCGCGCACTCGAGAAGGACGTCCAGGCTGCCGCCGCCGAACTTGCCAGCGTCGACTGCGTGGCCGAGGTCGCCAACGTCCTGCGCATCGAGGACGTTGAGGCCTGGACCGAAGGCGTTATGGCCAACTAGTTCGGTTCTCGCCATACGACATATATTTGAGGGGCTCCCGTCCGGTCTTGGACGGGAGCCCCTTTTGCTTGCGCGCTCGGAGCGCATTGACGCGGCCAGCGTTTGAACAACTTGACCGCTCGGTGTCAACCAGGGATACCGCTCACCGATAAGCAGGCATGTTTGTTTTTGTCCGCCGCTATCCTGTGCTGCGTACGTCCACCCCCGAAGAATGGAGGCACCATGTTGCTCGAGGGCAAGAAAGCAATCATCACCGGAGGCACGCGCGGCATCGGCTATGCCATCGCCTGCCGTTTTATCGAGGAGGGTGCCGCCGTCACCGTCTTTGGCTCGCGTCAAGAGACCGCCGATGCGGCCGTTGAGAAGCTGACAGCCGCCTATCCCGACGCCAAGGTCTGGGGCCGCTCCTGCGACCTCACCTCACTCGAAGCCGTGACCGAGGCCTTTACCCAGGCTGCAGCCGACATGGGCGGCTTGAACACGGTCGTCAACAATGCCGGTATCTCCCAGCGTTCACCCCTCTTGGACTACACGGCCGAGGAGTTCGCAAAGGTCATGGACCTTAACGTCGTCGCCGTCTTTAATGGCCACCAAGCTGCCGCCAAGATCATGACCGAGGCCGGCCACGGCGGCACCATCACCACCACGAGCTCGATGGTTGCCAAGTACGGCCAGCCCTCTGGCGTCGGCTATCCAACGTCCAAGTTTGCCGTCAACGGCATGGTCCAGTCGCTCTCGCGCGAGCTCGCCCCCATGGGCATTCGCGTCAATGCCGTAGCACCCGGTGTAACCAAAACCGACATGGTCGCCAACCTGCCTGAAGAGGTTATTAAGCCCATCGTCGCCACCATTCCGCTGGGTCGCATGGGCGAGCCCGAGGATGTCGCCAACGCCTTTGTTTTCCTGGCGAGCGACATGTCCTCCTACGTCACGGGCGCCGTGCTCCCCGTCGACGGAGCCGCCCGCTCTTAAGGGACCACAAGCCTCAGCTCCCAGCCTCAACATAGTCCAACAAAGAAGGCGCGCCGTCTGCATCAACTGCAGGCAGCGCGCCTTCTTCTGTTTGAAAGGGAAGCTGTGTCCCGGAATTCCGGCTCAGACCGGGACGCAGCTTCCCTCAGGGCCATGTTTCGGAAAGAGCGCCCCGTTTTGAACGCCGATTCTGGGATACCGTTTCCGCAACGGGTCTCTCGCGGAAACTGCATCCCACTCTGAGCGCCCATTCCGGGACACAGTTTCCCAACGGCCCCCGTTTCGGAAACCACATCCCGTTCCGAGCCTTCAAAGCGGGACGCGGCTTCCCCGAGAGAGTATCGACTACCTGCCGTCGTCGTCCTCGGCTTCTTCTCTTGCATAGAGCTCCAGCATGCGGCGGCGGTATTCGCGCACGGCGAGCTTGGCGCGCTCCAGACGGCGACGCTCGCGCGGAGTCAGCTCGGACGGGTCGATCTCATCACCATAGGTCTTATCGGCAAGAAGATGCGCCGCGTCCACGATGCGGGCATCGATGTGGCCGCTCGCCGCCTCGGCGGAAAGACGCTCGGCAATCGTATCGAGCGTAGGCAGGCCCTCGAATACGCGACCGTGACCATGCGAGGTCAGCAGCTCGTGCTCGCGTGCGAGCAGGCTCGCCAAATCATGATGGGCACGCAGGATGTCGAGCGCATCGGATGGATGCTCGGCAACCTCCGCCACGGCGGCGACCGGCGCGGCGTCGACCACGCGGTAGAAGAGCTGCGCGAGCAGCGGCATCAAGAACACCGTGATGGCACCGGCGGCAACCATGACCGACGCAATATCTTGCGACAGCGCGCCCGCGTTGACGGCAACGCTTGTCACGGCAACGATGATCGGCAGGGCCGTGGTGCAGTACAGGGCCACGGTAATGCGACCATACGCCGACACATCACGCGTCGCAGGACAAATGCTCATAGAAATAAGAATGGGCACGGCACGAATAATCAGCAACGCCACGATAAAGCCCACGAGCAGACCCGGGCGCGACGCCACGGCCGTCAGATCGATCTTTGCGCCCGATACGGTAAAGAACACCGGAATCAAAAAACCGTAGGCCAGGCCGTCGAGCTTGGTCTCGAGCGTATGGTTGCCCTCGGGGATGATGTAGCGCAAGACAAAGCCAGCGGCAAAAGAACCCAACACGATGTCGAGATCAAAGACGGCCGAGAACGCCACGAGCGTGACCAGGATGAGCACCGTCAGGCGCACGAAGGTCTGCGACGTGGTATCGGCGCGTTCCTCGACAAACGCAAAGAAGCGGCTGCCGACGCGCTTGGAGCGGCTTGGGACCACGGCCAGCAACACGCAAACCAGCGCAAACAGGCCAAGGATTACGAGCGTTTGGATGCCAGTGCGGGCAGACAGCAGCACCGACATGGCGAGCACAGGGCCGAGCTCACCCCAGGTGCCATACGCGAGAATCGAGTCGCCAACGCGCGTGCCGGTGAGCGAGCGCTCGCGCATGATGGGCACAAGCGTGCCGAGAGCCGTGGAAGTAAGGGCGAGTGTCACGGCGATACCGTCGAAATGGCTGACCGAGAACCACGGCGTAAAGCGCACGGCAAGCCAGGCGATACCAAACGTGACGGCCCACGTCGCCAAGCCGTAGCGCCCCTCGACGCCCGTGATGCTCTTGGGGTCGATCTCAAAGCCGGCAAACAGGAACAAAAAGGCCAGGCCCAGCTCGGACACAAGCGAGACCTCGGCATCTACATGGATAATGTCGAGCATATGGGGTCCCAGCACCGCGCCGAACACGAGCAAAAAGACCGTTTCGGGAATGGGTTTTCCGGGAATCGCCGAGGCGATGAAGGGGCTTGCAAAGGCCACGAGCGCGATGATGGCGAGTGAAACGAATGCCATGTGATGCCTTTCTCTTGTTTGCGCTTCACTGTAGCACCCTCGCCGTCCTCAACGCGCCGCGAGCTGTCGTATCATAGTGAGGTTTACAAACATGTGGCTCAAGGCGACCGCAGGGCAGACCCCGCAAACCGACCGCTGCCGCATACCGTACCGTACGCCCAACCGATCAGGAAGGCAGGAACCAATGGTCTCTCGTATCTACGTGGAGAAGAAACCCGGGTTCGACGTCGAGGCTCAGCAGCTCAAGGGCGAGCTGACCGAGATTCTCGGCATCAAGGGCATCGAGGCCCTGAGGATCATCAACCGCTACGACGTCGAGGGCATCGACGAGGAGCTTTTCCGCTCCTGCGTGCCGACCGTCTTTAGCGAGCCCCAGGTCGATGTGACCTACGACGAGCTCCCCGCAAGCGATGGCGCCGTCTTTGCCGTCGAATTCCTGCCTGGCCAGTTTGACCAGCGCGCCGACTCCGCCAGCGAGTGCGTGCAGCTCATCAGCCAGGGCGAGCGCCCCGCCGTGCGCTCCGCCAAGGTCTATATGATCTCGGGCGCTCTGGACGAAGCCGCCATCGAGGCCATCAAGCACTACGTGGTGAACCCCGTCGAGGCGCGCATCGCCTCGCTCGACTTGCCCGAGACGCTGTACATGGAGACCCCCGAGCCCCAGCCCGTCGAGGTGCTCGACGGCTTCCGCGAGCTCGATGAGGCCGGCCTTGCCGCCTTTATCGCCGATCGCGGCCTTGCCATGGACGAGGCGGACATCGCCTTCTGCCAGCAGTACTTCCGCGATGAGGATCGCGACCCCACCATCACCGAGATCCGCGTGATCGACACCTATTGGTCCGATCACTGCCGCCATACCACCTTCGGCACCGTCCTGGACGACGTGACGATCGACGACGCCGTGGTGCAGCAGGCCTTCGACCGCTACATGGAGATGCGCCACGAGCTCGGTCGCGACGCCAAGCCCGTCTGCCTCATGGACATGGGCACCATCGGCGCCAAGTACCTTAAGAAGACCGGCGTCATGACCGATATCGACGAGTCCGAGGAGATCAACGCCTGCACCGTCAAAGTGAAGGTCGATGTCGACGGCGAGGACCAGGACTGGCTGTTCCTGTTTAAGAACGAGACCCACAACCACCCGACCGAGATCGAGCCCTTCGGCGGTGCCGCCACTTGCGTGGGCGGCGCCATCCGCGACCCGCTCTCGGGCCGCAGCTACGTGTACCAGGCCATGCGCGTCACCGGTGCCGGCGACCCCACCGTCCCGGTTTCCGAGACG
This sequence comes from uncultured Collinsella sp., assembly GCA_902496455.1. Taxonomy (GTDB): domain Bacteria; phylum Actinomycetota; class Coriobacteriia; order Coriobacteriales; family Coriobacteriaceae; genus Collinsella. Next base: position 25,739 of record CABVAY010000012.1, on the reverse strand, counting down.
CTCGAGGGCAAGTTGCCGCAGCGCAAGCTCGTAACCACCGCTGCCGCCGGCTACTCCAGCTACGGCAACCAGATCGGCCTTGCCACCGGCCAGGTCAACGAGCTCTATCACCCCGGCTACGTGGCCAAGCGCATGGAGGTCGGCGCCGTCGTAGGCGCTACCCCGGCAAACCACGTGCGCCGCGAGTGCCCCGCCCCCACCGACAAGATCATCCTGCTGGGCGGCCGCACCGGCCGTGACGGCATCGGCGGTGCCACCGGCTCCTCCAAGACCCAGAACACCGAGTCCATCGAGACCTCGGGCGCCGAGGTCCAGAAGGGCAACGCCCCGGTCGAGCGTAAGCTGCAGCGCCTCTTCCGCCGCGGCGACGCCTGCCGCCTGATCAAGCGCTGCAACGACTTTGGCGCCGGCGGCGTCTCGGTCGCCGTGGGCGAGCTTGCCGACGGCCTGTACGTGGACCTGGACACCGTGACCAAAAAGTACGACGGCCTGGACGGCACCGAGCTCGCCATCTCCGAGTCCCAGGAGCGTATGGCCTGCGCCGTCGCCGACGGTGACGTCGAGGAGTTCATGGGCTACGCCGCCGAGGAGAACCTGGAGGCGACCGTTATCGCCGAGGTTACCGCCGAGCCGCGCATGCGCATGGCTTGGAACGGTGTCGCCATCGTCGACCTATCCCGCGAGTTCCTCAACTCCAACGGCGCGCCCAAGCACCAGGTCGCCCACGTGTGCGCCCGCAGCGTGTGGCAGCCCAGCTGGGCCGGCACCACGCTTGCCGAGCGCATGACCTCGCTTGTCACCGACCTCAACGTTGCCTCCAACAAGGGCCTTTCCGAGCGCTTCGACTCCACCATCGGTGCCGCAACCGTGCTTATGCCTTTTGGCGGCAAGACGCAGCTCACCCCGAGCTCGGCCATGGTCGCCAAGTTCCCCGTGGACGGCGAGACCACCACGGCAAGCGCCATGGCATGGGGCTTCAACCCCTATCTGATGGAGGCCGACCAGTTTGCGGGCGCCTATCTGTCCGTGGTCGAGTCCATCGCCAAACTTGTGGCTGCCGGCTTTGAGCACAAACGCGCCTATCTCTCCTTCCAGGAGTACTTCGAGCGTCTGCGCACCGAGGCCGAGCGCTGGGGCAAGCCCACGGCGGCCGTCCTGGGCGCCCTCATGGCCCAAGTCGACCTGGGTGCCGGCGCCATCGGCGGCAAGGACTCCATGAGCGGCTCGTTTGAGGACGAGGCCGGCGAGCTCAACGTTCCGCCGACTCTGATCAGCTTCGCTGTTGCCGTGGGCCGCGCGGCGCGCGCCGTCTCCCCTGAGTTCAAGGGCCTGACGCACCGCGTCGTCCGCATCGCCCCCGCCACCTACGGCGAGGACTACCGCCCCGACGCCCAGCAGCTGCTCGCCGCGTTTGACGCCGTCGAGGCGCTCACTGCTACCGGCGACGCCCTGGCCGTCTCCACGCCCGGCTACGGCTGTGGCGCCGAGAGCCTCTTTAAGATGTGCGTCGGCAACCAGATCGGCATCGAGCTTGCCGAGGATGTGGACGTGGAGAGCCTCTTCACCCCGCTCTACGGCAGCTTTATCGTCGAGCTCGCCGAGGACGCCGAGCTGCCCGAGGTCGCCGACGGCGTTGTCGTCGAGCCCCTGGGTACCACCGTCGAGGGCTATGTCATCGACACCGGCTCCGAGATCATCGAGCTCGCCGAGCTCCAGGAGGCCTGGGAGAGCGGCATCGAGGGCGTCTTCGCCTACCGCAGCGCCGGCGAGACCCCCGAGGTCGAGACCATCGACTTCCGCGCCAAGGATATCCACGTGTACGGCGGCGCCAAGATCGCCCGCCCGCGCGTGATCATCCCCGTGTTCCCCGGCAACAACTGCGAGTACGACAGCGCCCGCGCCTTCCGTGCCGCCGGTGCCGAGGCCGACACCTTCGTGATCAACAACCTCACGCCCGAGGCCGTCGCCGAGAGCACCCACGAGCTTGCCCGCCGCATCCGTGCAAGCCAGATCGTCATGATCCCCGGCGGCTTCTCGGGCGGCGACGAGCCCGACGGCTCCGCCAAGTTCATCACGGCGTTCTTCCGCGCTCCCGAGGTCACCGAGGCTGTCCGCGACCTGCTCAAGGCCCGCGATGGCCTGATGCTGGGCATCTGCAACGGCTTCCAGGCCCTGGTCAAGCTCGGCCTGGTGCCCTACGGTGACATCGTCGACGCCACGCCCGATGCGCCCACGCTGACGTTCAACACCATCGGTCGCCATCAGAGCCGCCTGGTGCGCACCCGCATCTCGTCCAACCTGTCCCCGTGGCTGTCGCAGTGCAGCCTCGACGACCCCTACACCGTCGCCATCAGCCACGGCGAGGGCCGCTTTGTCGCCAATGACGAGGTGCTCGCTCAGCTGATCGCCGACGGCCAGGTCGCCACGCAGTACGTGGGCGAGGACGGCAAGCCCAGCATGGACCTTTCCGTCAACCCCAACGGCTCCGCACTCGCCATCGAGGGCATCACGAGCCCCGACGGCCGCGTCCTGGGCAAGATGGGCCATGCCGAGCGTCGCGGCGACAACCTGTACCGCAACGTGCCCGAGCATGTCCCCGGCGACAAGTTCATGCCGATCTTTGAGAGCGGCGTAGCCTACTTCGCCTAAACCTTTCCCATCGGGTACAATCCCTTCGGGTAACAACACCCGCCACCGACACATCCGGTGGCGGGTTCTTTTTTGCTTCGCGCATGTAGGAAGGACATCATGGAAAGCCGCAAGCCGTATCTCGCCACCCTGCCCGGACTCATCCTGGGCTGTCTCGTTTGCTGCGCGCTCTGGGGATCGGCCTTTCCCTGCATCAAGATCGGCTACGGCCTCTTTGGCATCCCCGCGCACGATAGCGCCTCGCAGCTGCTCTTCGCGGGTCTGCGCTTCACCCTTGCCGGCATGCTGGTCATTGTTGGCATGAGCGTGGCCCAGCGCCGTCCGCTCGTTCCGCAAGCGCGTGATATCAAGCCCATATGTATCCTGTCGCTCTTCCAGACTATCGGGCAGTACTTCTTTTTCTACCTGGGACTCTCGCGCGCCAGTGCCATGTCGAGTTCCATCATCGAGGCCAGCGCCAACTTCCTAGCCATCCTCTTTGCCGCTCTGGCGTTTCGCACCGAGAAGCTCAATACGGCCAAGGTGCTCGGCTGCGTACTGGGCTTTGCCGGCGTCGCGCTCGTCAACCTTTCGGGCGCGGACGGCACCTTTGGCTTTACGCTCGACGGCGAGGGCTTCATCCTGGCCTCCACCGTCGCGGGTGCCCTTTCGACCTGCCTGATCGGCATCTTCTCGCGCGAGCACGACGGCGTCTTGCTTGCCGGGTGGCAGTTCTTGGTCGGCGGTCTGGTCCTCACCGCCATTGGCTTTTTGATGGGTGGTGCACTCTCCCCTACGGCGATTGCCCCCGCCATCGCGCTCATCATCTACATGGCGCTTATCTCCGCGGTCGCCTACTCGCTGTGGTCGCGCCTGCTTGCCGTCAACCCCGTCAGCCGCGTCTCGGTCTTTGGGTTTATGAACCCCGTCTTTGGTGTGCTGCTGAGCGCGCTGCTGCTCGGCGAGGGCGCTGGCACGAGCCCCGCTACCGTCATCGTTGCCCTGCTGTTGGTCTGCGGCGGCATCATCATCGTCAACAAACCCAAAAAAGCCTAGCGAGCTCACCTTTTTAGAGAGGGCGTTCGCACACTTCAGCTTAATGGAGCACACTGGTTCTCGTTAATTTCGTACCGAGCCGCGGCGGCAGACGCTCGTCTTGCCGCACCGCGCCTGGGCGTTATGGCCGGTGGCCCCCGCAAACGCAAAAAGAGCGCACGACCATCGCAACAGTCGTGCGCCCTTTTTCTAGCGTATCTGGACGCCGGCTTTCTTTTTCTCGGCCTTGACGCGGTAGAGCTCCGCATCGGCAGCGCGAAGTAAGTCTTGCCAGGTATCGACACCATCGCCAACCCGTGCGCAGCCGATGGACATCCGCAACAGATACGGCACCTCGGCACGAGCGAGCTCGTCGTTAATCGCCGAACACAGGTCTATGATGTCCTGTTCCGCCGCTGCCTTCTGGAGCACCACGAACTCATCGCCGCCATAACGTGCGATAAAACCACCAGACGCCGAGCAGACCTCTTTGAGCGTAACAGATATGACTTGGAGAGCATGGTCGCCCTCCACATGTCCATACCGGTCGTTAATCTGCTTAAAGCCGTCGGCGTCCATCATAAGCAGATACACATCTTCGGCCTGATCCACATTTGAGAAGAGCGACAGCATATAGGTCTCAAAACGGTTGCGATTGTTGAGGCCAGTCAACGGTCGGTCGAGATGAGCTGCTCCTGGTAGATGATGTAGAGCAGCAGGATACTCAGCGATATACCGACGCAAAGGCCCGGTACCGAAAACAAAACCTGGAAGGTACCGCCCACCAGAGCGGGAACCGCAAAAAAGGCGAGGGTGCGATAAATGGCCTTCTTTTGCAGACTTTCGACTTTTCGAGTCTGAATAAAGGCATGCAAAGACGTATATATGATGTAGCAGTAGCTAACGATAGGTTGAATCATATAAAGCGCTCCGCGACGATATACGCCCTGCGCATCGATATAGAACATAGCGTGCGTCCAGTAGCTGGTAAATGCCAGCACGACCACCAATACGGTTGGCAACGTCACGAGCGCCACCCTATAGCGCGCAGTCAAAAGGCGAGAGCCCTGCACTGTCTCGGAATAGAAAAACCAAATGAGGCACGCGATGGCGAACAGCGAAAACGAGACCGCGTTGGAAATCCAGTTGGCCGTGATGCCTACAGGAGTGCTCACGCCGTCCGAGAGCGTCCAGATCATATCGAAGAAAATGTAGGCAGCAGACGTGTAGCCCAGCATGCTAAACAAAAGCTGCTGGGTGCTCGAGAACAAGGAGCGGCGGCTTCGTGCGGCAAGCCCGATAAGAACAATCATGCATAGCAGGAATATCTCAATTTTGAGTGCCTTAACCACGAGACGCCATCCCTTCAATATCCAAGTGGTCAGAATCGCCCGATTCGTGTCTGGACAATAAACACCCCCTACTCCGCAGGGGTAAGGGGAATAATAGCAGAGCGCCCGAACGTCACTGCAAGACAGCTTTCGTTCGGGCGCTCAAACGGCGCGAATTGCACGCCGGCATCATTAATTGGTAGCGATTGCTACTCGCCGTCGATGTCGGTCGCGACGGCTTCCTCAATAGCCTCGACGCCTTCGACCGACAGATCCTCTTTGCCGTGGCAGAACTTCTTATCGACCCAGCCGGTCAGAATCGGAGCCATGATTGCCGTGATGATAACGGCGGTGGCGATCTGAGCGTACGCGGTGGGCGCAAGCTCGGCATAGCGCGGTGCGACCTCGGCGAGGGCGACCGGCGTGGTCATGGCCGTGCCGGCGATAGTGGAGCAGGCAACGGCCGCCTTGCCGTTACCACCGCACAGGCGCTCGAACGCAAAGGTGATGGGACCGACGATAAAGAGCGTGATGAGGCCCAGCAGGATGCCCGAGATGCCGCCGGTGATAAAGCTCGAAAGGCTCATGGACGCACCAAGCTGAAAACCGATAACAGCGATCGCGGGATTGGCGCCGGGGACCAGCAGGTTCTTGATGAACGGGAAGAGGTTGCCCAGAACCATGCCGATAACAAGCGGCAGGATGGATCCGATGATGGTGCCGACGGGGATGTTAGCGAGACCCGAGACACCGAGGATGATCATGGTGACGGCGGGGCCGGCCGTAAAGAACAGGATACCGACGGCGCCCTGCTCGGACTCATCGCCAAACTCGCCCATGATGCCCGTATAGAGCGCCATGTTGCAAAACGTAATGCCGCCGATGATTGAGACCGAGCTCAGGCCCAGGAAGTTGTCGTTAAAGAAATATGCCACACCCAAGCCAAGGGCGGCCGCAACAACAAGCTTGGGGATCAGTACGACGATGCCGGTCTTGATAGCGCCCGGCGTGGACTTAAAGCTGATGCCGGCACCCACGAAGAGCAGGATCGCAGCGACGATGGTATTGGAGCCGCCACGGCAGGCAGCCGTAAAGAAGCCGCCGATCTCAAAGACCTGCGGACAGAAAGTGTTGAGCAAAAGGCCAACAATCATGGGATAGATCATGATGTCGCCCGGGATACGCGGTACCTTGAATTTCTTTTGCTCGTTGGCGGTCGCTTCCTGTGCCATGAAACCCCCATTTCCGCTGACGCAGAACAAAAGCCCACGTCACGCTTTGCTACAGTAAAGTTTGACCATGGTACCAGAAGAAGCAGACCGGCTCGGTGAGAAATTCGATTCGTTGGGCCGGGACGCTAAACGCGCCCTTGCTTTTATACAAGGCTCAAAACGATATAGAACACGATGCCCGAGACGCAGCACCACAACATCGACTTTGTCTTGATTGCCACCGCCACGACACCGGCAGCCGCAATCCAGGGAATCAAGCCCTGCCACAAGCCGGCGTCGAAAGCGCCAGGGCTTATCAAATCGTTAGCGACCAGCGCCGCAAAGGCGGCGGGCGGAATATAACCCAAGGCCTCGGTAACGCGGGGCGACAGCGTTCTCCCGCGCAAGGCAAACGCCGGGGCAATGCGGAAAAACGCGATAGCCGCCCATGACGACAGCCACAGGGCCAAAAACTCATTAACGGGCATCGCGAGCGCCCCTTCCTTCGGCGAAAGCATCGCACGCAAGCGCCGCGGCAACACCGACGAGCACGCTTGCCGGCACGGCGATATTCGTCCACCCCAAGAACTTGCATATGGCGACAGACACCGCAGCCATAACGGCAGCCACGACATTGCCGCGCGACAGTCGCTGCGAAAAGAGCAGGCAGATAAAGAGCGAGGTGCAGACAAAGCCAGCAATAGCGGTGGGGACATCGACAACGGCGCCTACAACGGCGCCCATCGTGCACGAAACGCCCCATGTCGCGATGAGGATCGCGTTGAGCGCAAAGGGCTCGCGCGGGCCCCAATCCTCCCCTTCAACCAACTTGGCAAGCGAGATGCCATATGCCTCCTCGGTAAGCGTCGCGGCAACGGCCAGCGTCTGACGCTTCGAGGCACCCCTCAGATGGGGCGCGATCGATGCCGAATAAAGTGCAAAGCGCGAGGAGATTGCGGCCACACTTGCGACAATCGATGCCGCAGGCACACCTGCCAGCCACAGATTGCAGACCATAAACTGGCCGCTACCCGTCACAAACGTGCTGCTCAGAGCAAAAACCATCCAGGGCTCCATTCCCGTCTGCGCCATAATCATTCCGCACGGCGCGCCTATCGCAACATAGGTAAGCATCACCGGCCAGACGGTTTTAACGATTTTGAGCACCATAGCGCTCCTCGTCCCGACAAGATTTCCGAGCCGCATTCAACGACGCGGCAGAATCATCGCCCGGTGGCAACCGAGTTCACCTACAATTGCCACCGGATCGAAAGACACAGCTTTTTAGGAAGTCATTATGACAGCTATCGATCGGGGCCGGGCGACCGCGGCCTTCAAACGCTATACCGATGCTTACGATGCCGCCAATCCACGTATCGCGCTCAAAATCGAGCATACGTACCACGTTGCCGAGGCATGCGATGCCGTGGCGCGCGAGCAGAGCTGGTCGACAGAGGATATTGACCTGGCCTGGCTTTGCGGCCTGTTACACGATATGGGACGCTTTGAACAGTTGCGGCGCTGGGACACCTTTAAGGACGCCGAGAGTATGAGCCACGCAGCGTTGGGCGTCGGGGTCCTCTTTGGCGAGAACCCCGACGACGCGCCTGCCACAACAAGCATCCGAGATTTTATCGAGACCGACGAGCACGACGAGCTCATCCGCGCGAGCATCGCCTATCACAGCGACTTTCGCCTGCCGGCACAACTCGACGAGCGTACACGGCGCTTCTGCGATATCGTGCGCGATGGCGACAAAATCGACATTATGCGCACCATCGCCGACAGCACCGTCGACACCATCCTCAAGGTTGATAAGGACACATTTCTCGCCAGCCGGTTCTCGACACCGGCTCTCGCTGCCTTTGACGAGCGCCGCTGCGTCGCACGCGATGAACGCAACGAGCCCGCAGACTACCTGGTGGGACTCATCTGCTTTATGTTTGAGCTCGTCTATCCAGCGAGCCGCGCGCTGGCGCGCGAGCAGGGCGATATCTACCGCCTGCTCGACGCGCCCTTTGGCATTACGCGCCCCTTTACCGATCCCGCCACGCAGGCGACCTGGAAGCGCCTAAAGGACGAGGCGCGCGACTGGCTGGCGCGCGCCTAGCGCTCAAGCTGGGCCAGCAGCTCCTCGACGACCTCGACGGCATCGCCGACAACCTTATACTGGGCAGCACCAAAGATGGAGGCATCCGGGTCCTCGTTGATGGCAATAATGCACTCCGCCCCACCGATGCCGGCAAGATGCTGGATGGCGCCCGAAACACCGATACTCACGAGAAGCTTGGGCGAAACCGATACGCCCGTCTGGCCAATCTGATGGTGACACTCCAACCAGCCGGCCTCCACGACAGGTCGCGTGCAGCCAAGCTCGGCCCCCAGAGCCTCGGCGAGCCTTCGCATCAGCGGCAGGTTTTTCTTGGAACCAATGCCGCGACCCACCACGACCAGGCGCTCGGCATCGGCGATCGAAGCCTGCTGTCCCCACTCCTCGGCGGCAATCGAGATCTCGACACGAGCCTTAGCATCATCCGCAAGTGATATCTGGGTGATCGTGCCGGAGCGGCCGTAGTCAAAGTCGGGCGCCTTAAAGATGCCGGGACGCACCGTTGCCATCTGGGGACGATGATTGGGGCAGACGATGGTGGCCATCAGGTTGCCGCCAAACGCCGGACGCGTCTGTTGCAGCAGCCCCGTCTCCGTATCCATCGAAAGCACGGTGCAGTCGGCCGTAAGGCCCGTCTGCAGGCGCACGGCAACGCCGGGTGCCAATTCGCGGCCAAAGGCGGTCGCACCGTACAGAATGGCCTCGGGCTTGCGCTCTGCCACCAAATCGCAGATCAGCCGGGCGTAAACCTCCGCATCGTTCTGGCGCAGGCGCTCGTCGCGACAGACCAGGACCTCGTCTGCACCGGCGCAAACCAGATGCTCCAGGTCACCGAGAGAGCTCTCGGGGCTCATGCCGACCAATGCCACCAGACGGCAACCACGAGCATCGGCAAGCTCGCGGCCCTTGCCCATGAGCTCATAGGCAACGGGAGTCACCGTATCGTGCTCGTCGGTCTGCACGAATACCCAAATGTCTCGATATGCATCAAGGTCCACCGCGCCAGCGGCCTCGTCACGCTCAATCGAGATGGCGTTGACGGGGCAGGCGTCGACGCACCCACCGCATAGGATGCAGCCGTCGGTTACGCGGGCGCAACGGTTGGGCCGCTCGCCTTCCACTACAATGCCGCCCGAGGCACAGGCGCGAACGCAGCGACCGCAGCCGATACAGGCTTCGCTATCGATAATCAGTCCGCTCATCTATGCCATCCCCTCGATAATCTTGGCAAGTTTTGCCGCCTGCTCGGACGCCGTTCCGTCAACGGTCTCGCACGTTTGGTCGCGGTCGGGCACAAACGATCGCACGACCTGTGTCGGCGAGCCGGCAAGGCCGCAGCGCGCGGGGTCGGCGTTCACGTCGGCAGCGTTGACCACGCGCACGTCCGCCTCCTCGGCCGCACGAATACCGGCAATACTCGGCATGCGCAGTTGGCCAATCTCCTTGGCGGTCGTCATCGCGCACGGCATCTCAAGATAGACCGTCTCCTCGCCGGCATCGCAGCCGTGAACAAGCGCCAGTGAACCACAGGTCGTAAAGCCCGCGCTCTGCACGCAGCTCACGTCGGTCACACAGGGAATCTCAAAGGCACCGGCAAGCTCGGGGCCAATCTGGGCCGTATCGCCGTCCACCGCCATCTTGCCGCAGATGAGCAGGTCGAAGTCCTCGTCGAGCGCCTCGATGCCGCACTTGAGGGCATAGGTGGTTGCCAGGGTATCGGCACCTGCAAAGGCGCGGTCGGTCAGCAGCAGTGCGTCATCGGCGCCTCGGGCGATGCAGTCGCGCAATAGCGATTCGGTCGCGGGGATGCCCATCGACACCACCGTTACGCGCACGTCCATGCCAAAGCCGATAAAGTCGTCCTTCAGTGCCAGCGCGCATTCCAAAGCGCTCGCGTCAAAGGGATTAATGACCGCCTGTTTGCCATCGCGCACAATCGTATTGGTCTTGGGGTCCATCTTGACCTCGGTGCTTCCCGGCACCGCCTTGACGCACACCACCATATGGAAATCGCTCATCTTCACGCGCCCCCTTTCTGGACGAGCTCATCCAAGAGCTTCTCCGAAAACAGGTTACCGCGACCCAGCTGCCCGGCAGGATCGAGCTGGAGCTTGAGCCGCGCCGACTCGACCATGGCCTCGTGACCGTACATCGTCTCCAAGAAGCCCGCCTTGATCTTGCCGACACCGTGTTCGGCGGAGACGGCGCCGCCCATAGCCGTGACCTCGGAAGCCCACTGGGCAAAGAGTTCTCCGCCGCGGCGGTGATCCTGCGCATCGCGCGGCAGAATATTCACATGCAGATGGTTGTTACCGATGTGCCCCCAGGCGGCAGATTCAAGCCCGCTTTCGGCCAACGTGCGGCGATAGAGGGCGATGACATCGGCCAAGTGTGCGTTGGGCACCGACATGTCCGAGCCCAGTTTGGTGATGGTGGGATCCGTGCGGCGACGCTCGTCGATGAGCATGTTGACGCTCTCGGGCACCGCATGGCGGAAGAATCGCTGGCACTCGCGATCGGCCTCGGTGCGCGCGACCCATGTCGCATCGTCGCTGCCGCCCGCAAGCTCTAGTACCCACCCCAAGTGATACAGCTCCTCTGTCGCTTGGGCCCCGTCATCGCAGTCGAGCTCCACGTAGACACAAACCTTGGCGTCTTTGTCGAGCGCCGGCAGCGAGGCGAACGCGGTCGACTGCTCACGCTGACGACGCAGGATATCCAGGGCGCCCGCATCAAAATATTCGATGGCAGCCGCGTGGGACAGGACGGGGCGCACAGAATCGGTGAAGGACACGGCCTTGTCTTCGCTGTCAAAGAAGCAGCTCACGCCCCAAACGACCGCAGGCGCCGCCTGCAGGGCAATCTCGAGCTCGGTGATAACGCCGAGTGTGCCACACGCACCGATAAACAGATCGATGGCATCCATATCGTCAGCAACGAAATAGCCCGAAGCATTTTTGGTCTTGGGCATGGTGTAGTCGGGAAGGTCGAGCTCGAGCGTGCGGCCCCGCACCGTAACGAGCGAAAGGCGGCGACCCCGTGCAAAAACCTCGCCACGGTGAAGCTCGAGCAGGTCACCATCGGTCAGCGCGACATGAAGGCCCGCGACGTGAGGGCGCATGGGGCCGTAAGCGTAGCTACGGGCGCCGGAGGCGTTACATGCCGCCATGCCGCCCAGACAGGCAGATGCCTCGGTGGGATCGGTGGGAAAAAACTGCTCGGGGGCCTCTTGGAACTCCTCGTAGGCCTCAAGCGATGCCTGGTCCCAACCAGCGGTCGGCAGCACCTTCTTGCTCAGCTGCTTGCGCAGCTCCGAGAGCACAATGCCCGGCTCCACGCGCAGCAGAAATTGGCCTTGTTCATCGCGACGAAGGCCCAAGTAGCGATTCATGCGGGAAGTATTGAGAATGTGACCGCCATGAGGCACGGCGCCGGCGGCAAGACCGGTCCGGGCGCCCTGAACCGTCACCGGGACACGCTCGGCATGGAGCTTTTTCAAAATGGCGCACACCTCGTCCTCCGTTGTCGGAAACGAGATGCTCGAGGCCTCGCCCGATGTGCGAGACTCATCGCGGCCATACTCTTCGAACTCGTCGGTGAAGGGTTTGATGGTTGCCGACACGCGAACTCCCCCTTTAGCTAACTACAGTGTTTGCAGGGAGATGTTACCGCATCGTTTCGTCGACGTGTTCGAGACCGTCTCCATAATTGGCGATTTTTACGTTCGTGCAATTCGGCGAGCGGCAAGGTTTCCTCGGCAGACGATGCTTTTGACACATGTCGCTTTACCGCCAGCGACCACGCAATTGTCGCTCGAAAAAAGTTGAAGTTATTTTTACCACCTTTTACCTGCGGAGATGTCAATCCGTCAAGCATTTGGTCAGAAATTGGTCAAGTAGTGACTGATACGGTCGGCATCGACAGCCAAAACCAATGGAAGTTTTGGCCCAAAAGCAGGGAGGTTCCCATGGCATACTACTGGCCCCAGTACGGCGTCGCCATCGAGGTCGACGACGATCCCTATCTCCTGCCTTTCGACGAAGAGGCGTTCCCCGATACGGCGGTATACCACGTCACCACCGATGTTATCTGCGACCCCGAGTCGTTCTTGGCGCTCGCCCATCACATCGCGCGTATCCACAACATCGAGCTCCCTCACGACTTCGACGAGCTCATCTACTCGCGCCGCCTGATGCTTCACATGCTCTTTGGAGCGGACCCGTCCACGTTCGCACGTGTCTACACCACCAAGGACGCCGCATGAGTGCGAAGAAGCCGTCCCGCCTTGCAGGACTGGGGTGTCGCAAGAAACTCGTCGTTGTCTGCCTGGCTATCGTCTGCGCCCTCATCGCCGTAGGGCTATACGCCTGGCAGTCGCAGCCCGTGCCCGAAGCGGGCGCCTCGGTCACGACGGCAGAGGGTAAATCGCGCCAAGAAATCCAGGATGAGCTCGACGCCATCGTCCGCGATAACATGATGACGATCTCGGTCGCGCCGGTCGCACAGCTGCAGGAAGGCGGCAAGTTGCGCGTCAACGTGCAAAACGTCCAAGACAACAAGTTTCCCCAGCGCTTCCGCGTGATTCAAAACGACGAGACCATCTATGAGTCCGGTGTGGTCGAAGCCGGCAAGACGGTTGAGACCTGCCCCGCCGGCGATATCCAAGAAGGCGAGGCATATATCGAGATTCAGGCACTCGATGCCAAGACCTACGACACCCACGGCAATCCGACGCGCGTCAAAGTGCGGGTGGCCCAGGCAGAAGGCTAGTGGCCGACGCGCTCGCAGGGGCAGCACCCTGCCCCCCCATTCGTCCAACCATCACGGAAACAGTCCGTGACGAGCAGAAAGGATCGATTATGAACACACCCATGAACCTGAGCGGAGCCAGGGCACTCGCCGTGGGCGCAGGGCTTACGCTCGCACTTGCGATGGGCGCCGCGCCAACGGCGGCCATGGCAGAGGTGCGCGTTGGAACCACCGATGTGACGGTGAAGGCCGACATTAGCAATGTTTCGTTTAAGGCGCCAACGGTCATCCCCTTTGCCGCCCAAGCCGACGGAAAGCTTGTAGGACCCTCCGACAAGACGATTACCATCGACAACCTCTCGGCATATGGCATCCACGTCACCAACATGAAAGTCACGGCCAAGAACGACTGGACAATCGTTGCAGACGCAAAGACGGGCTCGGCCCAGAACTCCATCGATTTTAAGGTTGGCCCCGATAAGGCAGAAAAGGACGCCAGCTCGGCGACTCAAACTACGGGCCTCGATCTTTCCAAGGACGTAAGCTTCGACATGAAGTACAAGGGCATTGCCGACGGAACGGACAAAATCAAGCTCAATGTGAGTGGCCACGTCGCCCGCGTCACGCGTGACATCTACCACGCCACCGGTACGGGAGATCAAGTGACAAGCATCACCTGGACGGTCGAGCCCGGTGCGCACGCCACGTCCTAAGGCGATCGCACTGGCCGCCATCGTCGGCATCTTGGCGTCCGCACCTGCCATGGCCTTTGCTCAACAAGAGCAAGCGCAGGCGGCCACAGAAGTGACCGTCGACCTTTCGGGCCTTAATCGCGGCAGCCGTCACGAGCCGCTCGCCCAGACGAGCGACACCCGGCAACTCATTGCGACAGGCGTCGCCACGGTGGGGGCAGGACTGTCGTGCCTTGGCCTGTACATCAAACGCAACCAATAGCCAAGCACGACCGGAGTACGCGAATTAGATAGGAGAACCATGGCACCCAAAAACCTTTTGCCCGTTGCCGCGCTCTGCAGCGCACTGGTAAGCGGTACGCCTCTCGCCGCCTGGGCGACGCCCGCCACGGCAAACTCCTTACCGCAAGCTCTGAGCCCCGTGGCGAATTCGTCGGGTATCGTCGCCTGCCAACGTTTTTCGCTCGCACGCGCCACGGTCCGAACCTCGGGATGCCTTCACCGCAATACGGTTGACTCGATAGTCGTGGATATCAAGCGACCGGACAAGGAGAACGGTCCCCGGACAGGTTGTGCCATCTGCACATGGAAATCGGCTGCGGTCGACGCCGATGGCGACCCATGCGACTTAGAGCTGCGCATCGATATTGCCTCGGTCGATGACTCGGCGAACGGGGCGAAGGTCGTCTTCGACAGCGCGGCCCATGAAGAAGAAGGAGGGGGTGTATGTCTGGGCTGCGTTCCCTCGAATGTCGATGGCGCGCAGCCCATCATCTCCTTTACGGCATCGCTGCGACTGACCAAGGCGGACACCGAAGCCATCGCAACGGGAGATGCGCCTTTGCTGTTCTACGCTGGCGACGCGGACGACCAAGAGGCTCAAAGCAATAGACAGAAGGGCTCGCTTAACCTCACGCGCGGATCAGAACCCGCCCCCATCAATATCGATACCCAGGCGCAAGGCGTGCAGCGCATTCTCGCCGATCCGGCGCTGCTCCAAATGACATGGCACGGAGTGGGGTCCGTCGGGATTGCTGCTCCCATATCGAGCGATAATGACAAATCCCCCAAAGACGAGATCGCAGACGCACCGCCACATGTTGACGATGCAGACGATGCATCGTCAGAAGACAACGCAGCGGTTCCTCTCGAGAAGCCAGGCGACACCGCCACCGAACCAGGCGATCCCCAACCGAAAGACGGCCTGGAATTTGCCGCTCCCCCAGATGTCGACGAAGGCAACTGTTGCATGATGGTCGCGCTCGACCACACGGAAACCGTCGATGCCGCAAGCATTGAGCCAGTCGCTGCCAATGCGCCCCGCCGCAAAAATATCCTCATCGCGTTCCCCAATACCGTCGAGCTCGTCTTTTTGCCTTCGGGTGAAGTCGTCGCGCCTACGGCACTTACAGCAGTGGGAGCAAGGAGCGCATCGAACGACATCCAAGCTATCTCGGCACTTGATGCCACAACGACCGCCAAGTTGCACCTTTATTCCGTTGCAGCAGACGGAACGCGAACCGAAGAATTCGACGGAACCAAGCTTTTGGTTCCTCGTCGCATCGGTATCCAAGAAGACTTCCCCTATCAAATGGAACTCGAAGGGTTCGATCGCGCACGAGATGCCGACATCATTGCCGCGGCCATCGAGTCCCCACAGCACCTCATGACGCTGCGCTTCGACTTTAGCCCCGTCCTATCCTAGACCGCTAACCGCCGCTTGGCTCGGATACTGAGCGCTCCCCTCCCCGTTCTGTTACGATTGCCGCGTTGGCATCAATTACAGGAGGGTTCATGCCGGGTTTAGGAACGATCATCAACGTCGCGCTTTTGATCGCGGGCGGTCTGCTGGGCCTCATGGGCGGGCGCTTCATTACGCCCCGCATCCAAGACACGCTCATGAAGGCGTCGGGGCTGTGCGTTCTGTTTATCGGCCTGGGCGGCACCATGCAAAAGATGCTCGTTATCGATGGAGAGGCGTTGGCGACCACCGGCACCACCATGCTTATCGTCTCATTTGCCCTCGGTTCGCTCATCGGCGAGGCCATCAACCTGGAGGCCGCCATCGAGAACCTCGGCGAATGGCTCAAGCGCAAAACCGGCAGCGAGGGTGACAACGAGTTCACCAATGCCTTTGTCTCGACATCGCTTACCGTGTGTATCGGCGCCATGGCCATCGTAGGATCGATTCAGGACGGTCTGCTCGGCGACTGGTCCACGCTTGCCCTGAAGGGCGCGCTGGACTGCATCATCGTCTGCACCATGACGGCCTCGCTTGGCCGCGGTTGCATCTTCTCGGCCCTGCCCGTCGCCGTGTTCCAGGGAACGATCACGCTGTTTGCCGGCGCACTCTCTCCCATCATGACCGCCGCCGCCCTCGACAGCCTGTCGCTCGTGGGCTCTATGCTCATCTTCTGCGTCGGCGTAAATCTCATCCGCCCTCAGACCTTCCGCACGGCCAATATGCTCCCCTCCGTTGTCATAGCCGTCATCTACGCCCTCCTGTTCTAGCCCCTCAGTAGATTTTTGGGACACGCCTTAAAAGGTTCTCGATGTTGGGGACAATAAGACCGAGCGTCTTTGACTCGCGCATCACCGAGCTGCGGGCAATCTGGTTAGGCACGTAATGCTCGCGCCGCAACTTCTTTAATGCAGCGACGGTTTGATTTCGAGATGCGGCAGGGCCGGTCATTAAGCACAAGGGAAACAGAAGAGGGCGAAAGACCCACCTCGTTGGCAATCTGCTTGAATGTCACCTTTTAAGCCAATGCAATCGTTCTCTTTCCGCTCCTGCATTCCTGTGTGGTCAACAACTTTACCATCCCGGGAGGGAAAGCGGTGCGAGAAGCGAGGGGGCCTGCGCGCAATGCGCACCAAATACCACGGGCATTATTAACCGTTGAGGCCCGCTCAACGTCAGACACGTTGAGCGGGCCTCTTTGCCCCTAGGCAATCATGCACAGAGTGGGCGGCTAGCCTTTAAAAGGCCCTTCCCTAGCGTCCGCAGCGCAGCCTCTTCATCGAAAGCCCAACAACCAGCGCGCCTGCGATTGTCAGCAGCACGGCACACTCCATAGTCGAAGTGTTGCTGTCGCCCGTGCTGGGAATCTTGCCCGCAGTGGTCTTTTTCTTTCCGGCAGGCTTCGTGGTGTCAGCAGGCTTTTTGTTAGGATCAGGTTTATCGCCCTCGGCGGGTGCCGTATTTTCCGTATAGACGTTCTCGAACGTCATGCTCGTCACGGGCGTGTCCTGAGTCTTCTCGTAGAATGCGCCGTTATCGGTTTCCACCAGCTTGACGGGGAAGATTTCGTAACTCGACTGGGTGGCCGACCGGGCGCCATCCGCAATCGTGTACTCATGGCAGAAAATCTGGTAGACAGCATCGGAATACGTCCAGTTTGCCACACCTGTATTCTTCTCGCGCACGCAGAAGCCCTCACAGGTGATGTCGCGAACCTGGCTCTTGGGACCCTTAATGGTGAGGAGCCCCTCGTATTCCCCCGCTCCGTTGGTGGCGACGGTCGCCGTCACGGTCACGTCGGTGTAATCCTCAATCTGGCCGACGCCGACGTTGAAAATCTCAAGCTCAAATTCCTGCTTGCCCGGAGCGATGTCGCCGCCATTCTTAACGACCTTCGTGAAGGGGAAGCTATAGGTGACGGATTTCTCGCCCGTGATGAAATGGATGTTCTTATAGAGGCGCAGGAAGCCCTTGGCCTGCTCGACGCCATCGTGCTCGATGAGATCGATGGCCGTGCCTTCGCTATCGACAGCGACGGCATGCGTCAGGTCGAAATCACCGTAAATGACGGGGTTATCCGAGAGCGCGGGGATATTATCCACGCTTGTGTTCTTGGCATCGACCTCAGCCGCGCAGACTGTAAAATCGCCAGCACAGCCAGCCGGATATACGCCGGCGAGCGTGACCTTTGCGCCGCCCTTGATGGTCAGATCGCCGCTTGTCCACAGAGCGGCATCGGCGGTAGAGGTCGATTGGGCAGAGCCGCCGTCAATCGTCAGGTTTCCTTCGGCGAACAGACCGGGGAAGAGGCTTTTCGCCACGACGTTAGAATTCGAGATGCTCAGGTTACCGCCCGTAGGGCCGCCGCGGGAGCTAATGTACGCGGCGTTGCAGTTGTTTTCCGTCGCCGAAATGTCAACCACGCTGCTGTTTTTGATAGTGAGATTGACAGCGTCGACGCCCGCATATAGCGCATGCGACGTGAGCTTCGCGTTATCGACAATAACCGAACCGTCGCTGGCAATGCCAATGCCGCCCGGGGCATTAATGATAAGGGTCGTTCCACGTACCGAAACACTGCCGGCAGCACTTATGCCGTCCCTCGTCTCCCCCGCAACATTGATAGTAAGGCTGCCAGACCCCGAGAACTCGATATTCCCCGTAGCCATAATGCCCATATTATCATCGAAGGTAATACGGTTCTCACCCTGAAGCACGATATCCAAATCGCCCGTCAGTTCCGAATTGATACCGCCATAGCCGAGTACGTTTGTGATAGACGCTTTGTTTAGCGTAAGGGTTTGCGCGTCGGGGTCGTACGTCGCCGTTCCCTCGCCGCATGCGATAGTGAGGTTGTCGCTGGCGAATTGTTCGCCGTTGACAAACAGGTTGTACTGCGTTGTCTCGGCAAATGCCAACGCCGGCAGCATCGCCATGACAAAGGTGAGCGCTGAGGCAAGACCTATCAGTTTCCGTATCTTGCTCATGATGTTCCTCTCGTCCCGGGGCTCGCAAAGGATTGAAACCGGCGTTTGGCGCGCCTTGGTGCAACCATGAGTACCGACGGTTGATGTCGAGGTCGCTGCGGCATGTGTCCGACGGCAGTCGCGGTGGCGCCGTTTTCGATAGCTTTGCGATTATATGTATCATGATAGATGGTACCGGGAACAAGCGCCCTGTTCGTATCGCCCAACGGCCCATTATCCGCTGTCAGCGATGGACGCATGGCCCAGAAATGGAGCCGATGCGGCCAAGCCCAATCTTTCCCGTTCAGTGCATTTGACATCGGACATCTGCGAACAACCGTTTGTTAATGGATACAGTAATGGGTGTACTTCCCTTGAAAACAGTGGAATAACACTTGAGTTATTTACCGTATTACAGACAGGCGACCCATCCGTGTGGGTCCCGTTCCTGATGGCCGGTGCTGCCGCGTGCGCGGTGGGACTGGACATAACTTCACGCACGAAGAGGGGGACACCGATGGGGACAAGAGGTAGACTCCTCGGCGCCCTCCTTGGCGCCCTTTCACTCGCGGTGGCGCTCACCGCCGCGCCCTCCTTCGCATTCGCGAACGAGGCTCAGATCAACGTCTCCGTGCCTATGACCGTCCCCTGCTTCGTAAAGCACGACGGCACGGTCATCACTCCGAGCGAATGGAAGATTGGGAACGTGGGCTCGGAGGAGGTTTCCCTGGGCGACGTCTCCGTGTCCCAGAATAACGACGAGGCGATCAGCCTGTCCGCCAGCTCCTCGGTGGCGGGCGGCAACAAGTCCGCGTGGCTCTCCTACAAGAACGGCTCCACAACCCTGTCCAAGACCAACGAAACCCTCGCCCCGGGAAAGACAGCCTCCGTGGACTGGTCTGTTGGCAAGCTCGACGCCAAGAACAACGCAAACGCGCTCAAGGCTACGACCAGAGGCGCGTTCGCGCTCGGCACGGTCGACTTCTCCTTCGGGCAGAAGCAGGCCTTCGCCGTGTGGTATTCGGATAACACTGCGGGCCTCTACAAGAGGTTCAAGGCCCTCTCCGTTGGCGATACCTTCGACGGCCGCACGGTTACCAGGGTCACCACGGGCATCGAGGACATGAAGAAGCTCTTTGCTGGCGCCAGCAGCCTCAAGAGCGTCACAGCAGTCGATGAGGGAATCCGGCCAAAGACAACGGAGTCCTGGCTCAACGGCTGCTGGGGTCTCACCACGGTCGATTTCGCCAAGCTGGACACCTCGAGGACAACGAACATGCAGAGGATGTTCAATGGTTGTTTCGAACTCACCTCGCTTGATCTGACAGGCTGGGACGCCTCGAAGGTCACGCACGCGAACTACATGTTCCAAAGTTGCTCTAGCCTCACGTCTCCCAAATCTACCCTTCGCCAACGCTCAAAAGACTGCCTGCCTAAAAGTAGATTTCTAGGCATGTCCCAAAAATCTATCCGCGAATGATATCTCGAACATCTGTTTGATGCTGTGCTATGATATGAGGTCACCGACACCATATAGGGAGAGGAGAGGGCGGTGGCCGACCAGGACGTCAAGATGCTCATCGAGCGCATTATGGCCGAGGCCCGGACCCATCAGTCCGCCCGCTTCTCAAACGAAATCTATGCTGACGAGCCGATTCTCAAGACCGGTCGTCAGATGCAGAACTTCCTCCCCGACCAGTACCGCAAGATGCGCGAGATATCACGCTGGCAAGATGATCCCAAAGGCGGCGCGGGGCGTTGGCTATCGGAGGCGGAGCTCTTTTACCGCCAAGGCCTGCTGATGGCCGACTTTGAGGACGACTGCCCCTACAACGGTACGTTCAAGTCGTACTTTCCCACCTATAACGCCATGAGCGATCGGCAGTTGCGTGGCTATTTTACCTGGCGTGCACAAGTGCGCCGCGGAACCGTCGAGGAAACGTCTACGTCCTTTGCCTTCCTGTATCTCTATGAGCTGATCTGTGGCATTGGCGTAGATGACCCACTCGATGGTTTTAACAAAATCAAGGCCTTTTGGGATGCCTACCGCGCCTTCGAGCCCGGCATCGACCGGTTTGCACGCGTGTGGCTGCAGGACTACGCCGTGTTCCACGGACTCGACCCCAAGCTGCTTCGCGACTCTAAAACCGTCATGTTCGACAACGCCCTCATCGAGCTGCGCCGCGCGGCTCGAGACCTTGCACCTACACCGACGCCGTCGGCCCAAGTCCCCAAGCGTCGCAAAACCTCCGAGCCCACGCTCCCCCTTCCGCCCGACGAGGCAGGCGAGGAGCGACTCATGACCGCTATAAACGCCCTCTCCACGTACAACCTGAATAACTCACGGCTCGACCGTTCCCACCATCGCGACCTGCGCCACGTGGCATGCGCCGTGTATGTCCGTATGGCGCGCTACTATGACACGCACCGAAAGACCGGCATCGTAGCGAGCTTGTTTGGGGAGGAGACGGCCATGCCCTACACCATGTTTGCCTCGGCCGTGTTCTTTGCGCCCGAGCGCCACGAGGACTGCGAATATCGCCTGGACCCCATTCACATCTACCGCTGCCAAAATGGCTTTTGGGAATGCATACGCATCCACGGCAGCAGACAAAAAAGCAGCAAGCTCGGTGAGATGATGCGCGCCTGCGACCAACGCCTGCGCCTGGCCCTAGACCCCACCCATCCCCTGAAGGAGGAGAAGGTCCCCAAATATCTGGCCAAGATCATCGATGACGAGATCGTAGCATGGCTTTCGTGGGACGCCGCGCACCAGCCCGTCAAGATCGATATCGATTTGAGTCAGCTGGGGCACATTCGGAGCGCCGCCGCGCAAACGCGTGAAGCGCTTTTGATTGATGAGGAGCGCGAGGATGATGTGCTCGCAGAGGTCGATACGGCGGGTTCCGAGCAGCCGAAAGCCGAGCCCGCAGCAGACGCGTTTGTCGAGCTGGTCGCGGCACCCATTCGGCAGGACGAGGCCGACGAGCCGACCATATCCACCGAACAGTTTGGTGTCGTGGCGCCGCTGCTCGCACCGACGCCAGCGGTCGTATCGACTGCACCCGCTGGCACCGCAACCGCACTCGATCCCGCCGCAGACGCCTATCTTCGAGCACTACTCGAGCAAAACGCAGCGCAGACGGCATCGGCAGTGGAGAGGTCGGGGCAGAGCGAGGACATGCTCGTCGATACCATCAACGAGGCGCTCTTTGACCTGGTGGGTGACACCGTAATTGAATTTGACGCAGCGGGACCGCACATTATCGAGGACTACGAAGCAGACGTGAGAGGATACCTAGACCATGAGTGATAACGCATCCGCAGCACCCCGCGTGCCCAAGCGCGTCGCTGCCGTCATTCTCAACTCGCTCAAGGGCGGCGTGGTCCCGCGCATCGGCCTTCCCTATATCACCGTAGGACGCGAGGTCGAGATCCGCGCCCTGCTCACCGACCTGAGTCTCATCGCCGATGGCGGCGCAAGCTTCCGTTTCCTAGTCGGTCGCTACGGCGCCGGCAAGAGCTTTTTGCTCCAGACGATCCGCACGCACGCCATGGGCGAGGGATTCGTCGTGGCCGATGCCGACCTATCCCCTGAGCGCCGTCTGCAGGGCGGCCAGGGACAGGGCCTTGCCACCTACCGTGAGCTCATCCGCAACATATCGACCAAGACGCGCCCCGAGGGCGGTGCGCTCAACCTTATCCTGGATCGCTGGGTCGCCTCGTGTGCCGATGCCGACGAGTCTGCCGTCAATGCCCAACTGGCCCCACTCGAGGAAATGGTCCACGGATTCGACTTCGCCCGCATGCTCCGCCGCTACCGCGCGGCCGTATCCGAGGGCGACGAAGAAGCTATGAGCCGCGTGACCAAATGGATTCGCGGCGAGTACCGCACCAAGAGTGAGGCACGCGCCGAGCTGGGCTCCTCGACCATCATCAGCGATGACGACTGGTACGACTACGTTAAGCTCATTGCGCGCTTTTTGGTCTGCAGCGGCTACAAGGGCATGCTGGTGCTCATCGACGAGCTCGTGAATCTGTACAAGATTCCCAACGCCATCACACGCCAATACAACTACGAGAAGATCCTGACCATGTACAACGACACGCTCCAGGGCAAGGCGCAGTACCTGGGCATGATCATGGGCGGCACGCCAACCTCCATCGAAGACCGCCGCCGTGGCGTGTTCTCCTACGAGGCCCTGCGCAGCCGACTCGCTCAAGGCCGCTTTGCACGCGAGGACCTTAAGGACATGCTCGCGCCCATCATCCGCCTCCAGCCACTCACCTACGAGGAGTTGCTGGTGCTGATCGAAAAACTCATGCAGATCCATGCCGGATACTTTGGCTGGACGCCCACGCTTACCGAGAACGACTTGGTGGACTTCCTCAAGATTGAGTTCGGCCGCGTGGGAGCCGATACGCACCTGACGCCGCGTGAGGTCATTCGTGACTTTATCGAGCTGCTCGATATCCTGTGTCAGAACCCCGATGCAAATGTGGCCGAGCTGCTGCAAAGCGTCGGCGGCGACGCGCTGGCGCCGGCAGCCGCAACAGGCGACACCGGCACCGCAGACGGCGACCGCAACTTCGCCGAATTCACCATCTAACCTGCCAAAAAGGGACAGGTTTATTTTGGCAGGTTTTATCTGGGCAAACGCTGAGGCAGCAATGCAGCAAACCCTTGGCCGCCGCGTTAAGAGGTTCGTATTTGAGAGGAGGCCCCGTGAACGCCTTTGACCGATATGCTCCGTTTATCCAAGACTTCATCTACTCCCACGATTGGGAGAGTCTGCGCTCCATCCAGGTTGCGGCGGCAGATGCCATCTTCAACACGCAAGACAATGTGCTCCTGACGGCATCCACGGCATCTGGCAAAACCGAGGCAGCCTTCTTTCCCATCCTGACCGAGTTTTGGGAGAACCCGCCCGCGAGCGTGGGCGCCCTCTATATTGGCCCCCTCAAGGCACTCATCAACGACCAGTTCGTTCGCCTCAACGATCTGTGCGAAGAGGCCGATATCCCCGTCTGGCACTGGCACGGCGATGTCTCGCAGTCGCACAAGGCAAAGCTCATCAAAAAGCCGAGCGGTATCCTACAGATTACGCCCGAATCACTCGAGGCACTCCTGATCCACAAGCACATGGCAATCCCGCGTATGTTCTGCGACCTGCGCTATGTGGTCATCGACGAGGTCCACTCGCTCATGCGCGGTGACCGCGGCGGGCAGACGCTCTGCCTTATCGAGCGTCTTTCGCGCATGGCGGGCGTGCGGCCCCGGCGCATTGGCCTTTCGGCCACCATCGGGGACCCGGAACGCACGGGCGCCTTCTTGTCGCAGGGGACAGGACGCGACTGCGTCATCCCCCGCTTTGAGGAGCCGCGCCGCGTGTGGCGTATCTCCATGGAGCACTTCTACAACTCGGGTCCCCAGGCGCAGCAGCGGGGATTCGAGAGTGCGGGTCCTCAAGAGGCCGAAGTGCTCGCGTGCGAGCGCATTGAGGCGACACCACCCGCGGCACTGCCGTCCGGTGTCCAAGACGTGCGCCACAGCGGACAACTCACACAGGAGGAACGCCGCCAACGTCGCGAGCAGGCACGGGGCAAGGCCGCTTCCAAAGACCGTCGCACATCCTCAGCCCCCGAGGGCGAAGTCGACATCCCGCAGGCAACCGAACAGGCACTGCTCAACCCCACCGACACCGCACCCGACAACGCCGACCCCAGCATGGGCTACATCTTTGAACATACCCGCGGCCGCAAGTGCCTGGTCTTTGCCAACTCGCGCGAGGAGGCAGAGGCCGCGTGCTCCATGCTGCGCAGCTACTGTGAAAACCGGCACGAGCCAGACCGCTTCCTTATCCATCATGGCAACCTCTCGGCATCGCTACGCGAGACCGCCGAGGAGCTCATGCGCGACGAGGAGCAGGCGCAGACAACCGTCACCACCTCCACGCTGGAGCTCGGCATTGATATCGGTCGTCTGGAGCGTGCGTTCCAGATTGACGCGCCGTTTACCGTCAGCTCCTTTTTGCAGCGCATGGGGCGCACAGGCCGTCGCGACCTTCCGCCCGAGATGTGGTTTGTCATGCGCGAGGAGGAACCCGAGCCGCGCACGATGATGCCCGAGACCATTCCGTGGAAGCTCCTCCAGGGCATCGCGCTCGTACAACTCTATCGCGAGGAAAAGTGGGTCGAGCCACCCGAGCTCGATCGACTCCCCTACAGTCTGCTCTATCACCAGACCATGTCGACGCTCGCCAGCACCGGAGAGCTCACGCCGGCCGAACTTGCCCAACGCGTGCTCACGCTTAGTTATTTCCACCGCGTCTCGACCGATGACTATCGCGTGTTGCTGCGCCACCTCATCAAGATCGACCATATCCAGGTCACCGAGGGCGATGGGCTCATCGTGGGTCTCGCGGGCGAGCGCATCATTAACAACTTTAAGTTCTACGCTGTGTTCCAGGAAAACGAGGAGTTCACCGTTCGCAGCGAGTCGGCCGAGTTGGGCACGATCGTCAATCCGCCACCGCCCGGTGAGCGCATCGCCATAGCCGGGCACTGCTGGATAGTCGAGGAAGTGGACTGGAAGCGACACACCGTCTTTGCCACGCAAGTCAAAGGTCGTGTGCCGGCATACTTTGGCGACTGCCCCGGCGACATTAACACGCATGTACTCGAGCGCATGCGCAAGGCGCTCAACGAGCACGCGGCATATCCGTACCTCATGGGCAACGCGCGGGCACGCCTTGCACAGGCTCGTCATACCGCCGAGATTTCGGGTGCGGGAACTAAACCGCTCATTAACCTGGGTGGCGACACCTGGGTGCTCTTCCCCTGGTTGGGCAGCTACGCCTTTCTGGCGCTCGAACGTATGCTCAAGATTAAATGCGCCGCGGAGCTTGGCCTTCGCGGGCTCGATCCGTCACGCCCGTACTTTATGCAGTTTAAGATGAAGGCCGACGAGGAGACGTTCTTTGAAGTGCTCGCCGCCGAAGCCGAGAAAGACTTCGACCCCATCGACCTCGTCTATCCCGGCGAGGTGCCTTACTTTGATCGGTACGACGAATTCGTTCCAGAAGAGCTCGTGCGCAAAGGCTTCGCCGAAGGCGTGCTCGACATCGAGGGCATGAAGCAGCGCGTCCTCAGCTGGCGCGACCACGCATAATACGAGGCTGACTATATGAGCAGTCAATTTGGGACGGGGCTATTTTAGCTACCCTTGCAGGTAAAGCGAAAGGTTTGGCCGATTAGTGGCAGGGATAGCTAAAAT
>CABVAY010000011.1 GCA_902496455.1 uncultured Collinsella sp. | reverse complement strand
CCGAACGGTCGACATGCCGGCCCGTCCCCAATCTGAAGGACCGCTTTTGACGCAGCAGTTTACGATTTCCGTATCCCGACCGGATGGGACGCCCATCCCCGTCGTCGTTACCAAAAAGCGCGTCAAGAACTTCAACCTACGCGTCACATCGAGCAGTGAGGTCCACGCCAGCGCACCGCTCGGCGCCACCCGCGAGCGTATCGAAGCGTTTGTGAAGCGCAACAGCGCCTGGATTATCAGCCGACTTGCCCAGCGCGAGCAACGTCAGGCGACGGCGCGAGAGCCGCTCAGCCCCTCGTCCGTCATTGCACTTTGGGGCAAGCCCATCACCGTTCAGGATGCACTCGACCACAACTTTGCATCACCCGCGCCGCGACCCAAACAGGCCACCTTCGCAAGTTTTATGGGTACCGATGAATCGGACGAAGGCCCACAGGCCAAGCGGCACGCAATCCTCGACGGCCTAACGTCCGATGAGCTCCAAGCCCACATCGACCAGCTCTATACGTCCGAAGTCACATCGGCGCTACGCGATATTGTGCACGCATACGAAATCGCAATGGGCGTCGCCGTTTCCCGCGTTTCCGTACGCAGCATGAAAACGCGTTGGGGCTCATGCACGCCCAAATCCGGCGCCGTTCGCATCGCACGAGAACTTGCCGCCTATCCCGTCGAATGCCTCGACATGGTTGTCGCCCACGAGCTCGTCCATTTGCTCGAGCCAAGCCACAATCAGCGGTTTCACGCCCTGCTCGACACGTACTGCCCCAACAATAGAGCGCTGTCGCAGCGGCTCAAGCAGCCACCCATAGAGACGTATTAGAACCGGTTAGCGCACACGCTCGATCTCGACGCCACAGCTTGCCAAGGGTAGGCCAACAGGCGCCCACGGCTTATCGAGCTTGATGCGCACACCAAGCAGCGAGGGATAACGACGCAGCAGCATCTGGGCCGTACCTTCAGCTGCCGCCTCGATGAGCTTAAACGTATGCTCGCGCAGATAGCCATCGACATCGTGGCATACCGAGCCGTAGTCAATCGAGGCGTCCAGGTTATCGTGCTCCCCCGCTGCACGCAGGTCGGCATAGAGCACCAGGGACACGATGAACTTCTGGCCCAGCGCGTTCTCTTCGGGATATACGCCGTGGTTAGCAAAAACCTCAAGACCTTCAACGGTGATGCGGTCGGCATGGCGCAGATCGTCATAGCTCACGTGGGGTACCGCCGTTGCGGTGGATATTTCGCCCCTTCCACGGCGGGCGAGCTCGGCACCTTCAGTCTTGGTTGCATTCTCGGGCAGTTTCTTATTGCTCATCGCGATCGTCTCCTTCGTTTAGAACCCCGACCACGCAAACTAACTACACGCGAATCGACAGGTTCTTTTTATCATCGCTCCAGTTGCAAGCATTGCGCGCGGGGCATGCAAAGCAGGCGCGCGACGCTTTATCGGCCGCATAGAGCAGACGCTCAAGCGGTTGGCTGTTCACGCGCAGCTTTCGATGGCCCAGAATGGCCGTCTTAATGGCTGCGGCATCGGCCGGCTCAAACGCCACATCATCGGGCATGCCGCCGAGAATCGCATCAGCGACGCGTTCGCTTGCAACATCATGGGATATACCCGATTCATACTGTTCATCTTTGCCGATATCGTGAAGAAGTGCCGTGGCGTAGATGACCTCGCGGTCAAATTCGAGCTGTTCCTCGAGATTCTTGATCCACATAATGCGAGCGACATCGAGCAGATGGTCAATACCGTGGCGGCAGAAGATGCGCCCCGATTCCAACTGCGCAATGTTGCCCAGGTGCCGCCGAAACAGCCCGTTGGCACAAATGTAATCAATGCGAGGCATGGCATCAAAGGGGGCCAGGCCCGAAGCCATGAAGCCGCGACGCGGCGTCCCCTCATCGGTCTTCGATGTAAAGTCGTTGACGACCCTCATGCTAACGGCCCAGCATCCTAAAGAACCGCTCCTCGAGCGCGGGATCGGTCTCAAAGACGCCGCGGCGAGCGAGCGTCACGGTCTTGGTGCCAGGCTTTTGCACGCCGCGCATGGTCATGCACATATGCTCAGCCTCCATGAGCACAATCGCTCCCTGGGGAGCGAGATAATCCATGAGAGCGTCGGCAACCTGCGCACACAGCTGCTCCTGCAGCTGCAGACGACGGGCATAGACCTCAACCGTGCGAGCAAGTTTAGACAGACCCGCCACGCGACCGTTAGGGATATAGCCGATCGCAGCCTTGCCATAAAACGGCAGCAGATGGTGCTCGCACAGCGAGTAGAACGTAATGTCGCGCTCGATAACCAAATCGTTCGAAGCGACGGCAAAGGTTTTGGACAGGTGCTCCTCGGCACTCTGGTCCATACCGCCGGCGATCTCACCATACATACGGGCAACGCGCGCCGGGGTCTCCAACAGGCCCTCACGAGTTGGGTCCTCGCCTATACCCTCAAGCAACAGCTTAATGGCGGCCTCGACTTTTTCCTGATCGACCATCTGGGCCTCACTTTTCCGATTTCACGTTCGCGCTATTGTACCACGCCCTTCGGCATCGGCCACAAGCTACATAGTATGGGTCGAATAGACTGGATCGTCCCGCCAAAGTTCAACCGCATCACAAAGCGCAACACCCTCGCGCTCAGCACGGTCGCGCGTAGCGTTCATATCGATCACACGCTGGTTACTCGAGCCTCTAAAACGCAATGAGATATCGTACAGATCCTGAACAAACGGGCCGTCCACCAACATGTCGAGGCAGGCCAGGATACGGTTCGTCACCTCGGTATGATGACGGCCACCCGGCATAAGTTCCTCGAGCACGTCGCCGGTAAAGCACCAAATGGTCTTGCCCGACCCCGCGGGATAGGCCGCACGCACGCGTTCGATAAAGTCAACAAGCCCCACCTGATTCTCGGGCTCCATAGGCTCGCCGCCCAGAATCGTCAGGCCATCGATAAAGGGATGGTCGAGGCTCTCGATAATCTTGTCCTCGACGGCATGATCGAACGTTTCACCCGCGGCAAAGTCCCACGCGACGGAGTTAAAGCAATTCTTGCACCCGCGACGGCACCCGCTCACAAACAGAGAAGTACGAACGCCTTCCCCATCAGCAATGTCGAAATACTTAATGTTCGCGTAGTTCATAGGTAACTCTCCCGGGAGGCCGGGACATATCATCCCGTCCTCAAACATTCTCGGCCTTCGGCCTGCGAAACTGCGGGCGGGACGATATGTCCCGACCTCATGCAAAGGGTAACTCAATGAACGAAGCGAACATCGAGTATAGGGTTCAAGGTCCAATAAAAACTGTGTTGCAGCCCAACCGTCATCGCAAGCAAAGCGTTGTTGCAAGTCAACTCATTTCCGCAAAGAACTTCGAGGAGTGAGCAGACCGCATGCTGCATCTCAGCTACATCAACTTGGCTGCCCCGTAGCGAGGCCCCGGACCTTTACTCGATATGAGTTCCGCACGAACAGGAGGCGCCAGTGGCGCCTCCGTCGTGAGCCAGGACTGTTCGAAATAGCGAGTAAAGGTCCGGGGCCTCGCTACGGGGCAGCCTGGGATGGTTATTAGAGATGCAGCACGCGGTCGCGGATCTCCTCGGTTCGGCCCTGGTTCCAGAACTGGGTACCGATGTAACCGCACGTGCGACGGGCGACATTCATCTTCTCCTGGTCACGATTGCCGCAATTGGGGCACTCCCACACCAGCTTGCCATCGTCCTCGACAATCTTGATCTCGCCGTCGTAGCCGCACACCTGGCAATAATCGCTCTTGGTGTTGAGCTCGGCGTACATGATGTTGTCGTAGATGTACTGCATCACGCGAATGACAGCCTTGAGGTTGTCCTGCATGTTGGGAACCTCGACGTAGGAGATGGCACCGCCCGGCGAAAGCTGCTGGAACATACCCTCGAACTTGAGCTTGTCGAATGCGTCGATCTCCTCGGACACGTGGACGTGGTAGCTGTTGGTGATGTAGCCCTTGTCCGTCACGCCCGGGATGATGCCAAAACGACGCTGCAGGCACTTGGCGAACTTGTAGGTCGTCGACTCAAGCGGGGTACCGTACAGCGAGAAGTCAATATCGCTTTCGGCCTTCCACTCCGCGCACTTGTCGTTCATGCGCTGCATGACGGCCATGGCAAAGGGCGTGCCCTCCTTCTCGGTGTGGCTGTGGCCCGTCATGTACTTGACGCACTCATACAGGCCGGCATAACCCAGACTAATGGTGGAGTAACCGCCCACGAGCAGCTTGTCGATCGTCTCGCCCTTCTTCAGGCGGGCGAGGGCACCGTACTGCCAAAGAATCGGTGCGGCATCCGAAAGCGTACCCATCAGACGCTCATGACGGCACAGCAGGGCGCGGTGGCACAGCTCAAGGCGCTCGTCGAAGATCTTCCAGAACTTGTCCATGTCCTGATGCGAGCTCAGCGCGACATCGGGCAGGTTGATGGTCACAACGCCCTGGTTAAAGCGACCGTAGTACTTGGGCTTGTTCGGGTCATAGTTCAGCGCGTTGGCCACGTTGTTAAATCCGTTACCGGAGCGGTCGGGCGTCAGGAAGCTGCGGCAACCCATGCAGGTATAGCAGTCGCCGTTGCCCGCGGTCTCGCCCTTCGACAGCTTGAGCTCGCGCATCTTCTTCTCGGAGATGTAGTCGGGCACCATGCGCTTGGCGGTGCACTTCGCAGCCAGCTGAGTCAGGTAGAAGTACGGGGAATCCTCGTGAACGTTATCGTCCTCGAGCACGTAGATGAGCTTGGGGAACGCCGGGGTGATCCACACGCCGGCTTCGTTCTTAACGCCCTCATAGCGCTGACGAAGCGTCTCCTCCACAATCATGGCAAGGTCGTGCTTCTCCTGGGGCGTACGGGCCTCATTGAGATACATAAAGACCGTCACGAACGGCGCCTGGCCATTCGTGGTCATAAGGGTCACGACCTGATACTGAATCGTCTGAACGCCGCGGCGGATCTCGTCACGCAGGCGGTCCTCAACAACCTCGCGGACCTTTTCGGGAGATGCGGAAACGCCGAGCTCCTCGAGCTCGCGGGCGACCTCGCCGCGAATCTTTTGACGGCTCACCTCGACGAACGGGGCAAGATGGGTCAGCGAAATCGACTGGCCACCGTACTGGGAGGAAGCAACCTGAGCGATGATCTGCGTCGCGATGTTGCAGGCAGTCGAGAAGCTGTGCGGCTTCTCGATCAGCGTGCCCGAAATAACAGTACCGTTCTGGAGCATATCCTCCAGGTTCACCAGGTCGCAGTTATGCATGTGCTGGGCAAAGTAGTCCGAATCATGGAAGTGAATCAGACCCTCATTGTGAGCATCCACAATCTCCTGGGGCAGCAGCACACGCTGGGTCAGGTCCTTGGAGATCTCGCCGGCCATGTAGTCACGCTGAACGGAATTGACGGTCGGGTTCTTGTTGGAGTTCTCCTGCTTGACCTCTTCGTTGTTGCACTCAATCAGCGACAGAATCTTGTCGTCGGTCGTGTTCTTCTGGCGCTTCAGGCTCTGAACATAGCGATAGATGATGTAATGGCGAGCGACCTCGTAGCAGTCGAGACGCATAATCTCGTCCTCGACCAGATCCTGAATCTCCTCGACCGACACGGTGTGGCCCGCGTTCTCGCATGCCTCGGCGACGTTTTGTGCCGCGTAAACCACCTGGCGGTCGGTAAGACGAGAGCTCTCCCCGACCTCCAAGTTTGCGGCGCGGATGGCATTGACAATCTTATCGATGTCAAAGACAACCTCGGTGCCGCTGCGCTTGATGATCTTCATCCTCTTGCCTCTTTCGCGTCGAAATCGTATTGCGCTTCAGAGCCAAACGATGCCCGGCAGGGCTTGCCCCTGTCTTGCGGCGCCGTCGCGCAATCTGTGTTTTCGAAAACCATAGGCCCTCATGCGGACAATCCTCGCAGCCAATCAAGGGGCTCGAAGATCCATCCAAATGGGGCGAATAAGGTCCTCGTTCTCTGTCCGCCATCTATCATACGACAAAGAGGCATCTATATCCTGTATTCTTTTTTTAGGTCAAACACAACATATAGTGTTTCAGCAGGTCAAAGCAATTAGTCATTTTGCAGACGCATTAATTATGAGGGGTTCTTGGCAAGTCGGTAAAACGTTACCAACACGGCTACCTGCATGGCAGTTATAAAACCCCCTTAGTCAAGCCGCTGACAAATCCTACCAAAACCAAGCCGCTCACGCCAAAAGAATCCAAAAGATTATGCTTGACCAACATGTTGCGGTCACGGTCGGCCAGGACGTATGCAACCTGCCGGCACCTCTACGGGGACCTTGGATCAATATTTGCTGGCATATTTGACGGCGTGCTTGGTAGCAAAACAAAACAGCTCAGAGGACATAGCCTCTGAGCTGCGAACATTTGGTGGGCGTTAGAAGATTTGAACTTCTGACCTCTTCCGTGTCAGGGAAGCGCTCTCCCCCTGAGCTAAACGCCCAAATGGAGCGGACAACGGGGCTCGAACCCGCGACCCCAACCTTGGCAAGGTTGTGCTCTACCAACTGAGCCATGTCCGCTTACGAGGATTAATCTTACGTGATGCCCGCATCCTATGCAAGAACTTTTTTTGAAAAGTTTTGCGACGCTCTCGCGAGGGCATCAGTCGTCACGAAAGGCGCGAACAAACGCAGGCTCGCAGCGAGATGCCCCTACATCTCACCGAGCATGATCCAGGCAGAGCTGTCCTGCGCGAGCCTGCCGTCTGCAAGCGGTGATGAGGTGAGCAGGACCCTGCCCGCCGGCAGCTCCACGGGTGCTGCGCCGAAGTTCGTCACACACGCCCAGCCGTTGTCGCGGCGATAGGCGATGACGCCGCCCTCGGCGCCCTCGGCACCATCCGCAAGACCGGTGCGCCCGTCAAGATCGAGCCACGCAAGATCGTTGGCGCAACAGCGCAGCTTGCGCCGAAGCCAGAGGGCGTCACGATAGAGCGCAAGCATCGATGTCGGGTCCGCTTCTTCCCTATCGGCAGCGTAATCGGAAAACCATGCAGGTTGCGGCAGATGGGGCGCCGCATCGGCGTCCGCCGGCGAAAACCCAAACGATCCGCCCTGCGCGGGATCGTCCGCCGCCACCCACGGCAGGGGCACACGGCAGCCGTCGCGCCCCTTCTCACGCTTCGGTCCGCGCGTATTGGTCGCAGTAGGATCTTCGAGTGCAGCCCACGGGATATCAGCCACCTCAAAAAGGCCGAGCTCCTCACCCTGATACACGTATGCCGAGCCCGGAAGCGCCAGTTCAAGCAAAAGGGCCGCCCGCGCGCGGCGCTCGCCGAGTTCACGGTCCTCGTCATAAGACAACCCGTCGCGTAAGAGCCAGTCGAGCGCAATCTGGTGGTAGCGCGTCGCCTTGATTTGCGGCAGGGCATAGCGTGTCGCCACGCGCGGCACGTCGTGGTTGGAGAGTACCCAGGTCGAGGCGGAATCGGATTCGACGGCTGCCTTCAAGCCCTTCTCGATTGCAGTGTGCATGTCATCATAGGTCCAAGTGGCCTTGGCAAACTCAAAGTTGAATGTCTGGCCAAGCTCGCTGGGACGCGCATAGAGATACTGGCGCTCGGGCAGCACCCACGCCTCGGCAACGGCACTGCGCGGCGGATTATAGCGGTCGAACACGCGGCGCCACTCGCGATAGATCTCGTGGACCTCATTGCGGTCCCACAGCGGATGGGTGCCGTCGTCAACCATGTCATCGCCCTCGGCGAGATGCCACCGGTCGAGGTCATCGCGGTCGAGATCCTTGGCGAGACCCTGCGCCACATCAATGCGAAAGCCGTCGACGCCTCGATCGCTCCAAAACGCCAGGACGTCGCAAAAGAGCGCATGAACCTCGGGGCATGACCAGTCAAAGTCCGGTTGCTCGGGCGTAAACATGTGCAGATACCACTGACCGTCCGCAACACGCGTCCATGCGGGGCCGCCAAAGTTGGCATTCCAATTGGTGGGAGGCAGCTCGCCATGCTCGCCGCGACCATCGCGGAAGATATAACGGGCGCGCTCGGGCGATCCGGGGCCGGCGGCAAGAGCGGCTTTGAACCAGGGGTGCTGGTTGGATGAATGGTTGGGCACGATGTCGACGATGACCTTGATGCCGCGCGCGTGAGCCGCAGCGATCATGTCATCGAAGTCGTCAAGCGAGCCGAGACGCGGGTCGACATCGCAGTAGTCCGCCACATCATAGCCGCCATCGACAAGAGGCGATGGGTAAAACGGGCTCAGCCAGATGGCCTCGATACCCAGTCGCTCAAGATAGTCCATCTGCTGGGTAATGCCCGCGATATCGCCCAGACCCGAACCAGTCGAATCCTTAAACGAGCGCGGGTAGATCTGATAGATCGCGGCATCGGACATCCATGAGCGCGAAGAAGACTTTTCTGTAGCCATGGGGCGTATCTCCCTTGCAACGAGGTTATGCGAGATGCCCACGATGATACGCCCAAAGCGGACATTCGCGACAAACAACGCCACAGCCACGCCCCAAAACGATCGCCCCCCTCTCGGGTTCAAGCCTCCTGGGACGAATCGACCGATTAGTGAAAAGAACGGAAGACCCACTTTCCCGGCCACGACAGCGAGCGGGCTCCGGGTGCCCCAGGTTGCCGCGAAAAAGGAGGGAAGCGTACTTTATGTACGCGACCGACGATTGAGGGGCAAGATGGGGTGCCCGGGGCTCGCGCAGCGTCAACAAAAAACGCGGTTCGTTAGAACCGCGTAAGATAGTTGGAGCGGACAACGGGGCTCGAACCCGCGACCCCAACCTTGGCAAGGTTGTGCTCTACCAACTGAGCCATGTCCGCATATGTAAAACAAAACGGGCGCCGGAGCGCCCGGATGTTGCCTGGAGGCGAAGCCCGGATTCGAACCGGGGGTAAAGGCTTTGCAGGCCTCTGCCTTACCACTTGGCCACTTCGCCGAAAAAGGACCGCCTAAACGGTCCGGAAATGCAATGGAGCGGACAACGGGGCTCGAACCCGCGACCCCAACCTTGGCAAGGTTGTGCTCTACCAACTGAGCCATGTCCGCTTGCGGGTTATTAATTTACGCGAGTTGTCCTAAAGACGCAAGTACTTTTTTCAAAAAAGTTGCCTGCCGCATGTTCTTGGTAGCTAAACGCGCTAAAACGATTGGCTAGGCACACGATTCCAGTGCTCCGTTAAACAGCTTCACCATCTGCACGCGCGTGCCGACGCCGTCTGTACGACGAGCAACCTCCACCTTATCGACAAGCATGCGCATAAGCTTGATACCACGGCCGCGCTCCTCAGATGCAACCGGTTCGCTCGTTTCATCGATAGCATAGCCGGCACCTCGATCAAGCACCTCAATCACAACGCGATCGCCATAGGCCTGAACCGTCAGAACGCACCCGATACCGCCCGCATGGTCATAGGCATTACCCAGCGCCTCCCCCGACGCCAATGCGACATCGTAGCGCTCGTCGCGGCGCAACGGAAGCGATTCAAGGAGTTCGGCGATGTGATGTCGATAGTATGAAAGATTCTCGATACCCTGACGGACCTCGACGCTCTTACTCCAGCGAGGCAGCTCCCCCACCGGAATGGCGGGAATAGACTCCCGTGCCGGACCCGCGACATGAAGGATATCGACAAGACGGGCAATCTCCAAAAAGCGAACAACTTCGCCTGATGCATTGACGAGCGAAAGCAGGCCTTCTCGCCTCATGAGCTCACGAGCGCGCGTAAGCAGGAATGCCAAGCCCGTCGAATCGATAAAGCCAACAGCCTGACAGTTGATGACGACACGACGCACGCCGCGGTCAACCAAAGCATCCAACCGCCGACGCAGCGCAGGCACCGTGGCGATGTCGATATCGCCTGGTGGCGTCAAAACCGCTATGTCATTCCACTCATTCATACGACCATGGTTCCCCAAAAAAGCCCACTCGATGCATTCGTTTCCCCAACCGTACGGATTCAGCCCGCCCAGCGTCGTCTATGAACGACCCCGTAAAAACTCAAGGGACACCAATGCAATGTCATCGTCCAGCGCCGATTCGGTAAATCGGTCAAGCTCGCCCAAGACCTTGCCGCAGATTCCCGATACGCCCTCACCCGAGACAGAGAGCAGAAGGTCACGAAGGCGCTGCTCACCAAAGAACGCTCCGGTGCGGTCGCGGGCCTCAATCGTTCCGTCCGTATACATGAAGAGCATGTCGCCAGGAGCGAACGTAAACACGCCTGTCTCGTACACCATGCTCTCAAAGGCACCGATTACGCCCGATTGGCATCCAAGCAGCTCGACCTCTCCCCCACGGGCCTCGCCGCCACCCAGCGGCATCGACTCTGGCCTAATGACCATGGTCGGAGGATGGCCCGCCGAACAATACGTTGCGCGTCCGGCTTTAAGGTCAATCTTGGCGATAAAGGCCGTCACGAACGTCTCGACCCTCGAAAAGCCCATGAGCATACTGTTAAGAGAGCGTGCCATGCGGGCCGGTCCAGCGCCCTCCCACGCATATGCCGTCAGGGCCGTCTTGACGAGCGCGGACATCGATGCGGCCTCAATGCCTTTACCAGACACATCACCCAGAATCATGACGGCGCAGTCGTCGGGAAGACGGATGAGCGTATAGAAATCGCCGCCGACCAACGCCGAGTTCGTGGCTGACAGGTACACCGAATCGGTTGCGATACCCGGAACATCCCCCAGGGAATTTCTCATGCCGATCTGAAGGGTCTGAGCGATATGGCGCTCCTCGCGCTTTTGAGATTCGCCTTCGTAGATCAGTTCAAAGTCATGCGCCAAGTGCACCAAGTAGTCATATTCAAGATCATCAATCGGCTCTTGGCTACCATCACGAAGCAGCAGCGCGCGCGTCGTCGGGCTCTTCGCAACAGAAGCAGGAACAATTGCGTCGTTACTGTGCTTGCCATCACCCTTAGAGCGTGGTCGCCCCGCCTCGATGCCGGAGTCGACGTAGAGACCTTGACAAGGCAGACCATGCGCCCTAAGCCAGCCTCCCATAGGCATCGATTCGTCAACGCGAGTTATACGGACGTGTTTAAGGTCCTCGGCACTCGTACCGCCCAAAACAGATGCCTCAAAGCCATCAGGGCCAGCCCCCAGACGTGCCGCTGGCGCCGTCGTGGAAAAGAAAAGCTTCTCGGGATCGTCCGGCAAAGCAACGCGACTGCCACCTTCAAAATCTATGACGTAGGAATCCAGACTGGCGTCATACTCAACAGGGCAAAAATGGCAGTTAAGCATATTGCAGATCTCGGACGATACCGCCTGGGTAGCCGCGGCGGAATCGTCTAGAAAGGTAAACAACTCATCACGCAAGACATTGAGCGAGCGGCCAAGCTCGGCCGTGCGACGGGAGCGAAGGCTCGATGCCATGCCGACCAGCTGGATAGACAGGTAATCGCAAATGACCTCGAGCACATTAACGTCATAGGCGAGCGGTGCCTGAGGGCGTTTCCAACCAACTTCCAGCACGCCAAGAATCTGCGTACCGTAAAAAACGGGAAGACAGATCTCGCTGCGGTACGGAGGCATATACTGCATGCGCAACAGGTGCTTAGAACGATTGTCCAGGTCCATGAACATACCGGAGGCGGCCTTATCACCCTCAAGGTCCTGTTGAATCGACAAGCGACAGGCACGCGACTCACGAAGAACATACGTCGGAATGCCAGCGCCATACGGCAAAAACTCAGGCAGGTAGCTGTCGTACAGCTCCTTGGAAACACCGCGAAGTTTAAAACCGCCGCTCTCAGAAAAATAGATAGCGGCACCCGAAGCATCGAGCGTTCCTACAAGCTGGTTCAAAACGGTATCAAGTAGGCTGGGCAGCTCATCGGAGCCCACAGTGCTCATAATGACCGAGAGAGTGCCAGAGAGACGCTTGTTCGCAACTCTAAGCTCCGATAACGCACGCTTAAGTTGACGGTCGTGAGAATACTGTTCCTCGATACTGTGAAGCGCCACTAGGACACGTGGTGCGCGGCGCCCAAAGATGCGTGGAGGCGTTACGGAGCCCGCGCGAACCAAGACGGGGATAAAAGAGCCGTCACTCAGCTTGAGCATCAGTTCGTTCTCGGAGCCATCAGTTTCAAATGGCAGACGATGTTCCGTCGCACGTTCGAATGCGGACGAGTACAGAACGTCTTTAACATCTCCACCGATGACGTCGGTGCGTTCCTCGCACATCAAACCAAGTAAGCGATTATTCACATGCAGAATGGTTCCGTCGAGCTCGCAGATGATGACAGCATCGCTCGTGATCTCGACTAGTTGGGCAACGTCAGCCCACTCGTTGCGTTCAAGCGT
The DNA here is from genome assembly GCA_902496455.1 of uncultured Collinsella sp. Classification (GTDB taxonomy): domain Bacteria; phylum Actinomycetota; class Coriobacteriia; order Coriobacteriales; family Coriobacteriaceae; genus Collinsella. The sequence goes on along the minus strand of CABVAY010000011.1, from coordinate 42,214 downwards.
TTCCATCGTGGACCCCACCGTCTATCGGTAACAAAAAAGCCTCCGAAGAGGCTTCTCAAATGCGATGGTGTCGGAGGCGGGACTTGAACCCGCATGACCAAAAAGCGGTCACTAGCACCTCAAGCTAGCGCGTCTGCCAATTCCGCCACTCCGACATGCTATGTTGTTGATTCGCGGTCCGTTTTGTTGGACCCGCGCGTTCAACGAGGAAGATAATAACCTATGATTCGAGAACTGTGCAAGCACTTTTTTCAAAAAAGTTTACGAATTTGTAAATGCGCAGGTAGATCCGTGTGTCCGGCCCCGAATCGGTGTTGCCTCCCGGCGCGTCCTCGGGCATGAGCGATATTTTGCTGCGCACTTCGTGCTGCAAAATATCGCTCCCCCTGCGGAATGCGCCGGGAGGCAACACCGATTCGGGGCCTGCAAATACGTACTTCAGGCACAGTTCTCAAACATGTTCTGGGAGCTGATATAAATTTAGCGGCTCGGCTTTGCCTAGCCCTTATATAAGGAGGCCGGAGCTAAAGCTCCGGCCTCGCTATCTTTCCCATTAGATTAAGTGAGCGATCAAGGAATCGCACCCCTCTGCAGTGGTAACACAGGGCCCGTGCTGGACTTAGTTTTCAGAACATTCCGCAGACCAAAACCCCCTTATCCGCGGCTCCGAAGGAGCAGGATAAGGGGGTTTCCATGGTCGAGGACGTTCTGAAAACTAAGTCCAGCACGGGCCCGGACGATAACAACCGACTACAGGTCGATGTGCGATTCCTTGATCGGGAACGGCTCCGCGAAGTGGCAGGCGCAGCAGTGGCCCGGTGCGACTTCCTTAAACTCGGGAAGCTTCTCAGAGCAGATACCCTGAGCGATCGGGCAGCGAGTGTGGAAACGGCAACCGGTCGGCGGATCCAGCGGCGACGGCGGATCGCCAGCGAGGATGATGCGCTTGCGGGTCTTCTGGATATCAGGATCGGGAACCGGCACGGCAGACAGCAGCGACTGCGTGTACGGATGGTGAGGCTCGCTGTAGAGCGTCTTCCAGTCCGAAACCTCAACCATCTTACCCAGATACATAACGGCAACGCGATCGGAAATGTGCTGCACGACGGACAGGTCGTGAGCGATAAACAGATACGCGGTACCGAACTTGTCCTGCAGTTCCTTGAGCAGGTTCAGAACCTGGGCCTGAATGGACACATCCAGAGCAGAAACTGGCTCGTCGCAGATAATCAGCTTGGGCTTCAGCGCAAAAGCGCGGGCAATACCGACACGCTGACGCTGACCGCCGGAGAACTCATGAGGATAGCGGTTGATGTGCTCGGGGTTCAGTCCGACAACGTCGAGAAGCTCGCGGACGCGCTCAATGCGCTCCTCCTTGGTGCCCACGCCATGAATGGTCATGGGCTCGGAGACGATCTCGCCGATGGTCATACGAGGGTTGAGCGAAGCATAGGGATCCTGGAAGATAAACTGCATCTCGCGACGCATGTCCTTGATCTCATGTTTGCTCATCTCGGCAACATCTTTGCCCTGGAAAAACACCTTACCGGCGGTCGGCTTGGTCAAGCGCATGATGGTGCGACCCGTCGTGGACTTACCGCAACCAGACTCACCAACCAGACCAAAGGTCTCGCCAGGATAAATCTCAAAAGAGATGTCATTTACAGCAGAGACGACACGCTTGGAAAAACGCTTGGCGAACATGCCGGACTCAGCGGGGAACTCCTTAGAGAGGTGCTCGACCTTCAGCAACGGAGTACGCTCGTTGGTATCTGCCATTACGCCTCGCCTCCCTTCTTGGAATCCTTGCGCGTACGGGACGTCTCAGGAGCGTTCTTGAGAAACTCGGGGTCACCGGAGTAGTGGCATGCAGAGTAATGACCAGACTCGGTGACAACGCGCTCGGGACGCTGCTTGCGGCACTTATCGGTCGCATAGGGACAACGAGGCGAGAACACGCAGCCCTCGGGCAGGTTCATGAGCGAAGGCGGGTTGCCGTGAATCGGCGTAAGCGGCTTCTTCTCTTCGATGGCCTGCTCCGGGATGGAGCGGATAAGGCCCCAGGTGTAGGGGTGGCGGCTCTCGTAGAAGATTTCCTCAGCAGTACCGAACTCGACGGGACGGCCGGCGTACATAACCATGATCTTGTCGGCCATGTCGGCGACGACGCCCAGATCATGGGTAATCATGATGATGGCGTTGCCGTTCTTCTCCTGCATTTCCTGCATAAGCTCAATAATCTGAGCCTGGATGGTAACGTCCAGAGCCGTCGTGGGCTCGTCGGCAATCAGAATATCGGGATCGCAGGCAAGAGCCATGGCAATCATGACGCGCTGACGCATACCGCCAGAGAACTGGTGCGGATACTCGTTGACGCGCTTCTCGGGCTCGGGAATACCAACGAGGTCCAAAAGCTCGGTGGCACGCTTGAGCGCCTCCTGCTTGGAGTAGCCACGGTGCAGACGAAGGCCCTCGCCCACCTGCTTGCCGATCTTATAAACCGGGTTCAAGGAGGTCATAGGATCCTGGAAGATCATCGCGATATCGTTGCCGCGAATGTGCTGCATCTCTTCCTCGGTCATCTCGAGGATGGAGCGGCCGCGATAGCGAACGTCACCGCCCTCGATCTTTCCCGGAGGCATCGAGATAAGGCCCATGATGGTCATGGCGGTCACGGACTTACCGGAGCCGGATTCACCGACTACTCCCAGGGTCTCGCCGCGATCGAGCGTGTAGGAGACACCGTCGACAGCGCGAACGACGCCATCCTCGGTGTGGAAATACATCTTAAGGTCATCGACCTCGAGCAGATGCTGGCCCTCGGGAACCGGCTGGTCCTTCAGGTCCACATAGTTCTTGTTCTTCTTCATCCTTATGCGTCCTTCATCTTGACGTCGAGGGCGTCGCGCAGACCGTCACCCAGCAGGGTGAAGGCGAGCACCGTCGAGAGAATTGCCAGACCGGGCATGATCATCATCCAGGGAGCAGTCAGAAGATACTGCTGACCGTCCTGAATCATGGAGCCCCACGAAGGCGTAGGCGGAATAACGCCCATGCCGAGGAAGGACAGAGCGGACTCGGTCAGAATGGCGCCACCAATGTTCATGGTTGCGTAGACCACGATAGAGGCGACGGAGTTCGGGAAGATGTGACGCACGACGATACGAGCATCAGATGCACCCATCGCGCGCGCAGCGTCAACATAGTCGTTTTCCTTGACCGTCAAGATTGCGGAGCGGAAGACGCGCGCAATAGAAGGCCAGCCGAGAATACCGATGGCGATAAAGACGTTCTGAAGGCCACGGCCGATAACGGCGATCATGGCGACAACGAACAGCACGTACGGGAACGCCAGGAAGATGTCCGCACAGCGCATGATAATCGTATCCCAGATCCCGCCGTAGAAACCGGCCAGAGCACCCATGACCAGACCAATCAGCGTGGAGATCGCGGTGGCCATAATTCCGACGGACAGCGAAACGCGCGCACCGTAGATAACGCGGACGAGAATGTCACGACCAAGGGCGTCGGTGCCAAACGGATGCTCTGCACACGGAGCCAACAGCGACGTCTCGGCCATAGTGGTCGAGTCGGAAGCCGTCGGGGAACCGAGCCAGGGCTTAGCCCACAGATCTGCGGTCAGGGCAACCACAACGACGATGATGATCCAGCAGACACCGATAACGGCGAGCTTGTTCTTACGAAGACGCTTAAAAGCGTCGCCCCACAGCGTGCGGGACTTAGCGGGAGCAGATGCGACCTTGGTGGCGGTAGCCTGCTCCTGAGACTGAGAATCAGTTTCCTGCATGAGACGTACCTCCCTTAGGCCTTATCCGACGGACCGCCAAGGCGGATGCGCGGGTCGAGGAATGCATAGCTAATGTCGACGAGCAGGTTGATCACCATGACGACGACAACGATGAGCGTAACGCCGCCCATAACGATGGGCCAGTCACGCATGCTGATGGCGCGATAGACCTCATAGCCGATACCGGGCCAGTTAAAGACCGTCTCGGTCAGGATGGCGCCCGAAAGCATGCCGCCAAAGTCGACACCAATGTAGGTAACGACGGGGATGAGTGCATTCTTAAGCGCATGCTTGACGATGATCGCACGATTGGAGAGACCCTTGGCCTTTGCCGTACGGATGTAATCCTGATTCATGACGTCAAGCAGCTGCGAGCGCATGATGCGCGCAGCATAAGCGGTCGAAACCGAAGCCAGCGTAATGGTCGGAAGCACATAGTGCATCCAATCCTGATACTGAGAGCTGGAACCGCCAGCACCCGAGATCGGCATGGAGATTGCACCGCCCGTGGCGTCCTTGAGGATGACGCCAAAGAACAGCTGCAACAACATACCGAGCCAGAAGGCCGGGACCGCAACGAGGATCGACGTGGTGAGCGTTACCAAAATATCCCAGAAGGAATAACGCTTTACCGCCGAAATGATACCCGCACCGATACCCATGATCGCCTCGAGTACGATGGCGCACGCGGCAAGTTTGACCGTATACGGATACTTCTGAGCGAAGATTTCCGTAACCGGCAGCTTGCGCTGATACGAATTGCCCAGATCGCCATGAAGCAGGCCGTTCATGTAATACAAGTAACGGTCCACGAGCGACGTTTGAACGGGGTCGCCGTTCTCGTCAAGGATCGCGTTGCCGTCCTCGTCCGTCTGGACGAGGTGATAGCGGACGCGAAGCTGAAGCTCCACCTCGGGGGACAGAGCCTTGTCTCCACCGATCAGCTTGATCGGATCTCCCGGCACGATATTCTGGAGGGCGAACAGAATCAGCGTAACGCCCAAAAACACCGGGATGAACTGAAGCACACGTTTAACGATGTACTTACCCATACCACTCCCCTATCTAGGGATTAACCTAAATGGGATGCCGATCGCCAGACCGGCATCCCAAAATTACCATCAGCCAGTTTACCCCAGGTTAGGGAGAACTGTATGTTTCCCATGAGGTCTACGTAAATACTTGACCCTCACGGAAGCTGCAAACTCTTAGGCGAGCTCAGCGGTACCCAGATCGGCGTGCTTCTGCGGATCAACATAGAGGTGCTTGATGCGATCGGAGCCGGCGATGGTGTGCGTGTAGAACATAATCGGGATGACCGGGCAGTCGGCAGCGACCATTGCGTCGGCCTCCTGCATCTTAGCGACGCGCTCCTCGTCGTCAACCGTAGTGCGAGCCTCGTCGACCTTGGCGTCGAACTCGGGGTTGTTGTAACCAGAGCGGTTGTCGCCACCGAGGGAGTCGGAGTGGAACAGCGGATACAGGAAGTTGTCCATGATCGGGTAGTCGGCAATCCAGCCCAGACGACCGAACTGATAGTTAAAGTTCTGATACTGCTCGAGCAGGGCAGACCACTCGGGGGTATCGGAGACAGCGGTAACGCCAACCTTGGCGAGGTCGCCGATGATGGACTCCATGATCTCCTTGTGGCCACCGTCCTGGTTGTAGGAAAGGGTCACGCTAATGCCACGATCGCCGTTAGCGCCAGCGGGAGCGACCTTGTCGAGGTACTCGTTAGCCTTGTCTACGTCGTAGGCGCAGAACTCCCATGCGCCCTCCTTGTAGCCATCGATGCCCGGAGGAACAATGCCGTCGGCGGGGGTACGGGTACCCTTGAAGATAGTCTTGCAGATGGCCTCGCGGTTGATGGCCAGGGAGATGCCCCTGCGCAGGTCGGCGTTGTTGAACGGCTCGGCCGTGTTGTTGCAGGTCAGGTAGTAGGTGGAAGGCTCTGCGCCGAGCAGCATGCGCTCGCCGTCACCCATGGTGTAGCCGTCCTTGGACACGCCGCGATCCTTCTTGGCGGCATCGATCTGAGCGACGGGAACGTCGCAGACATCGAGGTTACCGGCCTGGAACTCCTTGTAAGCGGTCTCCATGTCCTTGATGACCTGGAAGTGGATGCCATCGATCTTGGCCTTGTCGCCATAGTAATCGTCGAACTTCTTGACGTTGATCTCCTGGCCATCCTCCCACTTGCCGTCCATCATGAACGGGCCGTTACCGACCGGGGCAAGGTAGAAGCTCTTGACATCGGACTCGGCGCACTCGGGAACCGGGGCCAGAGCCGGGTGAGAGGCAACGAAGGGGAAGTCGGCGTAAGCGGAAGACAGCTTGACGACGAGGGTCTCATCGTCGGGGCAGGTAACACCGCTGAGCTCGGTAGCGTTACCGGCAAGCAGGTCGTCATAGCCCTCGACCATGGAAAGGTGATAGGAAACCTCGGAAGGGCCGTACTCGGTAGCGATGGCCGACTTGGTGTTGACCAGACGCTCCCAACCGAGCTTGAAGGACTTGGAGGTAACGTCGTCACCGTTGTGGAACTTGGCCTTCTTGATCTTGAAGGTGAACTCAGTGGCGTCGTCGTTGGACTCAAAGGACTCGCAAGCCAGCGGAACGATCTCGCCCTTCTCGGCGTCGTAAGAGGTCAGAGCGTCAAAGAGCTGGTACTCGACCTGAGTGCCCTGGTCCTCCTGGACGTTGTAGGGGTCGATGCAGACCGGGTTGTTGATGTAGAAGTTCAGCGTCGAACCGGACTCAGAACCGGAAGCGTCGCCGCCCTTCTTGCCGCATGCGGCAAGAAAAGCCATGGAGCTCGCAGCAAGGGTACCGCCGACAAAGGCGCGACGACCCATAACGGGCTGGTGGAACATAGAATCAGCCATGCCATCCTCCTTATGAGATAGGACAAAGTGAGTTCGGCCGAGCAACGTCGAGGCAGCCCGATCGAACCGTTCAAACGCGGTTCGCTGCTATGGCTGGTTATGCACAACGGACCAACGTTTCGCAATACAGTAGCGCATTTTATACACGATTTGGGGCTAATTCCGGTTAACGGTCGAGAATTTCTTTAGTTGGGCGAAGTATGTGGGGATATTTTGACTCTGTTACAAATATGTAAACAAAAAGGGTCCCGCACTTGCGGAACCCTTTTCAAGTATTTATGCGGCTCGTGCTTAGAAGCCGACGATGCCCTGCGGGAAGAAGAACATGCACAGGACGACGCACACGGCAAAAACGACGGCCATAATTACCGTCAGGCGATCGAGGTTCTGCTCCATGACGCCCGTGGCAGAGCTGGAGTTATACAGCGAGCTAGCGATCATATCCGAAACGCCGGTGCCCTTACCGGAATGCATCAGGACGAGAATCGTCAGCGCCACGGCAGAGACAGCCCAAACGACAAACAGAAGAATCTGGAACGGACCCATAGATAAGCTCCTTAATAGAACAATTCAAACTCCAGTACTGTACCACAATCCCCCGCTCTCCCCTACCTGCCACTCAAGGACGAGGTGGAAATGGCAGAAATACCAAAAAGGGGATTGTCCGGTTGTGGACAACCCCCTTACTAGAAAACGGTATTTGTTTTCTATTAGGCCTCGGCGGCGAGCACGCGACCCGTCATCTCGGCGGAAGGCTCCAGACCAGCCATGGTGAGCATGGTCGGAGCGATATCGGAAAGACGGCCGTCCTCGATACCGGTGAGCTTGGCCTTCTCATCAACGATGATGAACGGCACACGGTTGGTGGTGTGAGCAGTGAACGGATGCTTAGAACCGTCGGAAGCAACGTCAAACATGTGATCGGCATTACCGTGGTCGGCGGTAATCAGCGCAAAGCCGCCCTTGGCGAGAATCGCCGGGACAACCTTGGACAGGGCATCGTCAACAGCCTCGACAGCCTTAACGGCAGCGTCGAAAACACCGGTGTGACCAACCATGTCGCAGTTCGCGAAGTTCACGATGTAGAAATCAGCGCGATCCTCGTTGATGGCGGCGACGAGCTTCTCGGTAACCTCGGGAGCGCTCATCTCGGGCTGCAGATCGTAGGTAGCAACCTTGGGGGAAGCGACGAGCACGCGCTCCTCGCCCTCCTTGGGCTCCTCGATGCCACCGTTGAGGAAGAACGTCACGTGGGCGTACTTCTCGGTCTCGGCAGTGTGCAGCTGCTTCAGGCCATTGGCGGCGATAACGTCGGCCAGGACGTTCTCGGGGAACGTCTTGGGGAAGGCGACCTCGACGTCAAACGTCGGATCGTACTCGGTCATCGTCACAAAGTGCGAGAGCTTGATCTGCTCGCGCTCAAAGCCGTCGAACTCCTTGTCCGTGAACACGCGGGTCATCTGACGTGCGCGGTCGGGACGGAAGTTGAAGAAAATAGCCGCGTCGCCCTCGTGGATGCCCTCGTTGTGGGCAGCGAAGGGCTCGACGAACTCGTCGCCGCGCGGGTCCTTCTCGTAGTAGGCCTTGATACCGGCAACGGGGTCGGTATCAGCATCGGACGCGTTGACCATGACGTCGTAGGCGCGCTGGATGCGCTCCCAACGGTTGTCGCGGTCCATCGCCCAATAACGACCCGAGACGGTGGCAACGCGAGCGTCGCAACCGGTCTCCTCGGAAATCTTGGCCAGGAAGGCGCAGAACTCACTCATGTAACCGGCACCGGACTGCGGGTCGACGTCGCGGCCATCCATGAAGGCGTGGACGCGAACGGTCTTGACACCATGCTCGGCAGCCATCTTGACCAGAGCCTCGACGTGGTTCATGTGGGAGTGAACGCCGCCAGGGCTCATAAGGCCCATGAGGTGGAGAGTCTTGCCGTCAGCCTTGACATCGTCCATGGCCTTGACGAAAACCTCGTTCTTGGCGATGGAGCCGTCCTTGATGGCATTGTTGATGCGCGAAAGCTCCTGGAACACGATGCGACCGGCACCGATGTTGAGGTGACCCACCTCGGAGTTACCCATCTGGCCGTCGGGAAGGCCCACGTCCTCGCCCGAAGCACCGAGCGTGGTGTGAGGATACTTCTCGTACAGGCCATCAAGGAAGGGCGTCTTGGCAGCGGCGACGGCGTTCTCGCCATCGGCCGGAGCAAGGCCGCAGCCGTCCATGATAATCAGGAGTGCAGGAAGATGACGTTGTGCCATATGTCCTACTCGCCTGCCTTGACGACCATAGAGGCGAAGTCGGCAGCCTTGAGCGAAGCGCCGCCCACGAGGGCGCCGTCAACGTCGGGCTTGGCGACGAGCTCGGCGATGTTGCCGGGCTTGGCGGAACCGCCATACAGCACGCGGATGCCGTTAGCGAGCTCCTCGCCGAACATCTCCTTGAGGGTCTCACGGATAGCACCGCAGACCTCCTGAGCGTCCTCGGCGGTAGCGGTCTTGCCGGTGCCGATGGCCCAGATGGGCTCGTAGGCGACGACGACCTGCTTGGGGCAGGTGATCTCAAGACCAGCAAGGCCAGCCTTGACCTGGTTCACGACGTGCTCGACATAGGTGCCAGCCTCGCGGACCTCGAGGGACTCGCCGCAGCAGAAGACGGGAACAAGGCCGGCGGCAACGAGAGCCTTAGCCTTCTTGTTCTGGTCCTCGTCGGTCTCGTGGAAGTAGTCGCGACGCTCGGAGTGACCGATGATGCAGTAGGTGCAGCCAGCGGACTTGAGCATGTCGCAAGAGGACTCACCGGTGAAGGCACCCTTGGCCTCCCAGTACACGTTCTGTGCACCGAGGGCGATGGGGGCAGCCTGAATGCGGTCATGAACCGTGGTGATGTCGATGGTCGGAGGGCAGACGAGCACCTCGACGCCAGCCGGAACCTCGGGCAGAGCCTGAGCCAGCTCGTCGGCGAGCTTGGCAGCCTCGGCGACGTCGTTGTTCATCTTCCAGTTACCAGCGATAAGAAGGGTGCGATTAGGCATCGAGAAGCGCCTCCACTCCGGGCAGGGCCTTACCCTCGACGAGCTCCATGGAAGCGCCACCACCGGTGGAGATCCAGCTCATCTTGTCGGCCAGGTTGAACTTGTTGACAGCTGCGACAGAGTCGCCACCGCCGATGATCGAGGTGCAGTCGGCCTCGGCGACAGCCTCGGCGATAGCCTGGGTGCCGTGAGCAAAGTTGTCGAACTCGAAGACGCCCATGGGGCCATTCCAGAACACGGTCTTGGCGCCCTTGACGGCCTCGGCGTAGAGCTCCTCAGTCTTGGGGCCGATGTCCATGCCCTCACGATCGTCGGGGATAGCGTCGGAAGCGACAACCTCGGGGACAGCGTCCTCGCCAAAGTGATCGGCAACGCGGTTGTCGATGGGGAGCAGGATCTTGACGCCCTTCTCCTCGGCCTTCTTGAGCATCTCGCCAGCGCGCTCGACCCAGTCCTCTTCCTTGAGGGACTGACCGACGGACAGGCCCTGAGCCAGGAAGAAGGTGTAGGCCATACCGCCACCGATGATCAGGGTGTCAGCAGAGTCGATGAGGTGATCGAGAACGCCGATCTTGGAGGAAACCTTGGAACCGCCGACGATGGCGACGAAGGGGCGCTCGGGCTCGGCGAAGATGCCGGTCAGCGTGTCGACCTCCTTCTCGAGCAGGAAGCCGGCGACGGCAGGCAGGTAAGCGGCGGGGCCCACGACGGAACCCTGGGCGCGGTGAGCGGTGCCGAAGGCATCGAGAACGAAGACGTCACCATAGGAAGCGAGCTTCTTGGCGATCTCGGGATCGTTCTTCTTCTCACGCTTATCGAAGCGAACGTTCTCGAGAACGAGAACCTTGCCCGGCTCGACGGCGGCGACAGCCTCGGCAGCCTTCTCGCCGTAGGTGTCGGCGACAAAGGCAACGTCAAGACCAGAGAGCTCGGCGAGCTTCTTGGCGACGGGCTCGAGGGACAGCTCGGGCTGGAAGCCGGTGCCATCGGGACGGCCGAGGTGGCTCATGAGGATGACGCGAGCATTGTGCTCAACGAGATAGTTGATGGTGGGCAGGGCAGCCTTGATACGGGTGGTGTCGCCAACGACGCCATCCTTGATAGGCACGTTAAAGTCAACGCGGACGAGAACGCGCTTGCCGTCGACATCGATGTCGCGGACGGTCTTCTTGGTAAAGGCCATGTTTGCTTCTACCTTTCGTACGTGTCTGCCTCCCATTACGGCAGACGATTTCTTATAAAAAGGGCGCGACCCTAGGGTGTAAGCCCTATAAGGCCGCGCCCTTCTTTAGACGCTCAACGAGCTATTCGCTAAAAGCTGAATTAAGCAACGAACTTCTCGAAGTACTTGATGGTGCGGACCATCTGAGAGGTGTAGGAGTTCTCGTTGTCGTACCAAGAGGTGACCTGAACGAGGGTCTGGCCGTTGCCGAGGTCAGAGCACATGGTCTGAGTGGCGTCGAAGATGGAGCCGTGGGTCTCGCCGATGATGTCGGTGGAGACGATGTCGTCCTCGTTGTAACCGAAGGTCTCGGAGATGGTGGCAGCGTAGGCCTTCATAGCAGCGTTGACCTCGTCGACGGTGACCTTCTTGTCAACGACAGCGTAGAGGTTGGTGATGGAGCCGGTCGGCGTCGGGACGCGCTGGGCGGCACCGATGAGTTTACCGTTGAGCTCGGGGAGAACCAGGCCGATAGCCTTGGCAGCACCGGTGGTGTTGGGGACGATGTTGACGGCGCAGGCGCGGCTACGACGCTTGTTGCCCTTGCGCTGCGGGCCGTCGAGCGGCATCTGGTCGCCAGTCCAGGCGTGAATGGTGGTCATGATGCCGGACACGATGGGAGCGAAGTCGTTCAGACCCTTGGCCATCGGGGCGAGGCAGTTGGTGGTGCAGGAAGCAGCGGAGATGATGTTGTCCTCAGCGGTCAGCGTCTCATGGTTGACGTTGTACACGATGGTGGGCAGATCGCTGCCAGCCGGAGCGGAGATGACGACCTTCTTGGCGCCAGCGTTGATGTGGGCCTGAGCCTTAGCCTTGCTGGTGTAGAAGCCGGTGCACTCGAGAACGACGTCAACGTCGAGGTCGCCCCAAGGCAGGTTGTTGGCGTCGGCCTCCTTGTAGATCTTGATCTCCTTGCCGTCAACGGTGATGGAATCCTCGCCAGCAACGACCTCGTGATCGCGAGCGTAGTTGCCCTGCGTGGAGTCGTACTTCAGCAGGTAAGCGAGCATATCGGGAGAGGTGAGGTCGTTGATAGCGACAATCTCGGAGCCCTCATGACCGAACATCTGACGGAAAGCCAGACGACCGATGCGACCGAAGCCGTTAATAGCAACCTTTACTGCCATTGTGTCTCCTTTCGTAAGGCCCCCGCAAGCTACAGCGCCCGCCGTTGAGGCCCACAAACTAACCACTCTCCTAATATACCTTTTTTTTGACTTGAAATTCACGAGAATGCTCGAAATTGAAAATCAAATTTACGTTAAAACGTTTTAAAGAATAAAGTAGCAGCTAAATCCGTATATAAGTCGATACTTTAAACTACTTGTTTGCTTCAATGAGCTTTTCAAGCCGTAAAACACGATGGTAGAGGGCTGACTTCGACAAGGGAGGGTCAGCCATCTCCCCCAAATCACGCAGCGACAGATCGGGATAGCGCTCGCGCAGGTCGCAAAAGACCGCCAAGGCATCCGGAAGCGCATCGCGAAGGCCACGCTGCTCGAGCTCATCGATCAACGCAAGCTGATGCTGGGCGGCACCGGCGCTTCTGGTCTGGTTGGCGAGCTCGGCGTTCACGCGACGGTTTACGTCGTTCTTAACCAATTTGACCGCGCGCGCTTCCTCGATCTCGGCAACGCTGCGCTTGGCGCCGACCAGCTTTAGGAGCTGCTCGATCTCCTCGGCGCTCTTAATGTACACGGCATATGACCCCCGCCGCGCATTAACACGAGCATGGACCCCAATCTGCTCCAACAGATCGCAAAGCCCCTTGGCATATTGCTCGCCCTGCACCGCGATCTCCAAATGAAAATCGCCGCGTGGATCGGCCACGAAGCCGCCCGCGATGAGCGCGCCGCGGATATAGGCAAGCCTGCAGCAGGGACGGGCAACGATATGTCGGGGCACGCCGGCGACAAGTCCTCCCCTGCGGTCGAGGATGCCCAGCAGCACCAGAGCCTTATCCAGGTCTGGCTGATCAGGCAAGGTGATGAGGTAGTTTCGAACCTTATGCAATACAGATTTACGAACGGTGAATTCCGTTTTGAGCTTAAGGATGCGATGCGTCAGTGTGATCATCGTGCGCGCGACGGCGCCCGTCTCGGTCGCGACCGTCAAACGATACCGCCCGGAGCCGGCCAGCGAAAGTGTACCGCTCACACGCGTCAGGGCGGCAAGCGTCGACAAATCGCAGTATTCACATTCGGGTTCGCAGCGCGCGAGTTCGTCACGCACCTCGGCGGTAAACGACATGCAGGCCTATGCTTTCGTGTTGGCGCGCGACAGGTCGCGGTGGGAAATGCTCACGTGATATTGAGCGCCTTCCAAATAACGTGCCGTGGCCTCGGCGATGGCAACGCTGCGGTGTTGACCGCCCGTGCAGCCGATGGCAATAGAAAGCTGTGGCTTGCCCTCCGCGATATAGCCCGGCATCACCGTATCGAGCAGCTGCGTCCAAGCTTTCCAGAACTCCTGGGTCTTGGGATGGTCCAGAACAAAGTCGGAGACCTTCTTATCGAGACCGGTCATGGTGCGCATCTCGGGATCGTAGAACGGATTGGGCAGGAAGCGAACGTCGATCATAATGTCCGCCTCAACGGGCATACCGTGCTTAAAGCCAAACGAGAACACGTGAACGTCCATGAGCTGCTGGTCGGACAACTCGGAGAACGCCATGCGCAATTTGTTGCGCAGGGCAGAGGTACGCAGGCGGCTCGTGTCGATGATCATATCGGCTCGGTCGCGCACACCCTGCAGCTGCAGGCGCTCGCGCTGAATCGCATCGGCCGTAGTCTCCCCCGGCTTGGCAATGGGATGGCGGCGGCGGTTTTCGCTATAACGACGGATCAGCACCTCGTCAGAGGCCTCGAGAAACACGATGTCACAGCTCATCTCGCGCTCCTCGAGTGCGGCAACGGCATCGAGCAGCTCATCGAACAAGCCCTGGCTGCGCAGGTCACAGGTGACGGCGAGATGCCTGCCCACGCCCGTATTGATGCCGACGAGCTCGGCAAGCTGGGCGATGAGACGCGGAGGCAGGTTATCGATGCAAAAATAGCCCATGTCCTCGAACACGTGCATGGCCTGTGTGCGGCCCGATCCGGACATTCCGGTGATGATGACGATATCGGGGATGCGCTCCGAGCGCTCCGCCGCATCCATGGCATCTCCCTTTTGCATGTGCTGCCTCCCGAAAACAAGCGCGGGACCCAGCAACCCGGATCCCGCGCGGTCAATTGCCTATATTGAGTATACCGCCCCGAGCGGATACGAGGCCTGTCTTACGCCTCAAGCGCAGCCTTGAACCAACTCGTAATACTCGTGGGGTGCGTGATGGCGGTGCCGACGACAACGGCCCAGGCGCCAGCATCGATCGCAGCGCGAGCCTCCTCGGGCGTATGCACGCGACCCTCGCAAATGATGGGAAGGCCGGGGAATTCCTCAGTCGCCTGGCGCAGGAGCGGCAGATCGGGACCGTCGGCCATGGTGCAATCGATAGCGGCAACACCATGAGACAGCGTGGTGGACACCAGGTCGAAGCCCATGTCAACAGCACGACGAATATCCTCGATGGTGGCACAATCCGCCATCAGGAGCACACCCTCCTCGTGCAGCGGGCGGAAAGTATCCTCGACCGTCTTGCCATCGGGGCGCGGACGATCGGTGGCGTCGATCGCCACGATATCGGCACCGGCAGCAACGCAGGCGCGAGCGTGACGCAGCGTCGGCGTGATGTAAACGCCCTCGTGCCCATCTTTCCACAGGCCGATGACGGGAACCTCACAGCGACCCTTAATGGCGGCAATGTCGGCAAGACCCTGGCAGCGAATGGCGGCGGCGCCGCCGAGCTCGCAAGCGCGAGACATTTGAGCCATGGTCTCGGGCGTACGAAGCGGCTCGCCCATATACGCCTGAACGCTCACGACGAGTTTACCCTTCAGGGACTGGATCAAAGGATCAACGGTCATAAGGCTGCAACCTTTCTTAGAACAGCCTCCCGAGGCGTGTTGTCTCGGGAGGCTCCTACAGCAGATACTTTTACTTCAACGAGGCAAGAAGATGCTCAGCGGCACCGATGAGCGGAGCATCGCCCTCCAGAGAACCGATGAGGATCGGTGTGTTCTGAAGCGGATCGAGCGCCTGGCTGGCATAGCCCTCGTGCACCGAATCCTTCCACGTCTGCGAACGCCAATCGGGACCTTGGTGAATCACGCCGCCCGAAAGCACGATGACCTCAGGGTCCAGGATGTTAGCGAGCGAGCCCAAGCTGGCCCCCAGCGCAAAGCCGGCGTCATGGATGACCTCGGTCGCCTTTGCGTCGCCCGCACGGCACAGGTCGTTCACATCGCGACCGACCGAAGGACGGCTGGGGTCGACGCGGCCAAAACGCTCATCGTACATTCGACCAATGGAAGTGCCCGAAGCAACCGACTCCAGATGGCCGGAACGCCCGCAGGCGCAGGGAATGCCGGCGGCAGCCGAGCACTCGATGTGGCCCATATGGCCGGCAGCACCATGGAAGCCCTGCATCACGCGGCCGTTCTCGACATATGCGCCGCCGATGCCCGTACCGATGCCAAGACACAAGACGGAGAACTTGCCCTTGCCGACGCCCCAGTGGGCCTCACCCAGAGCATGAGCCTGCACGTCGCCTACGACGGCAACGGGAAGACCGAGGTCCTCGCGCAGGCGCGGCCCCAACTGAACGCCGGACCAGCCGGGCATGATCTCGTTGGCATACGCGATGGCGCCCGTCTTGGGATCGACAACGCCGGCGGCACCGATACCGACGCCAAGGACCTCGACATGGGGATTCGCCTCGAGAGCAGCCTTGATGGACGCCTCGATACGCTGGAAGACGGCCTCGCCGCCCTCTTGGGCCTCGGTGGGAACCTCGGCCTCAAAAACGGGATGGGGCACGCTGCCGTCAGCCGGGTACTCCATGATGGCAGTCGCGATCTTAGTTCCGCCGATATCGACAGAGCAGACGTACTTGTTCTCCATGTCGCTCTCCTTAGGAGATAAAAAACAACTACAGGAAATGCGCCGTCAGGCTAGCCGTCACAGCGCGGTAAAGGTTTTCCAGATGCCCGAGATCGCCGAGAAACCGTGCGGCCATTGACCTAATGGGTCATGGCCGCACGGTTGAACGGCGAGGTCGGGTGCCTGGGGAAGCTTTACAGGAGACCGTTGTCCTGGAGGACCTTCTTAATAGCCTCGACGTTCTCGCCGGTCATGGCCTTCACCGGGCGCGGCATGGTCGGGCTGTCGAAGATGCCCATGAGGTTCATAGCGGTCTTGAAGGCGCCGACGCCACCGGCATAGCCCTGGACGCCCGAGGTGACATCCCAGATGTGCGAAATCTCATTGAGGCGATCCTGCTCGGCCTTGACGGTAGCCCAGTCACCAGCCTGAGCGGCCTTCCACTGACGCACGTAGCCCTCGGGCTCAACGTTGGCGAGACCCGGGACGGAACCGTCGGCGCCACCGAGGTAGGCGCCGTCGACAACAACCTCGTGACCGGTGAGAATGCTCATCGGATGGCCGTTCTTCTCGTTCTCCTGAACGAGGTAGCGGAACGAGATGTCATCACCCGAGGAATCCTTGACGCCGGCCAGAACGCCCTCGGCACCGAGCTTGGCAAGGAGCTTCCAAGGGAGCTTGGTGTGGACACACACGGGGATGTCGTAGGCGAAGATGGGCAGGTCGAGTTCCTCATGCAGGATGCGGAAGTGCTCCTCGACCTCGGTCATGCCCTGCAGGGCATAGAACGGGCAGGTGGCGACAAGCGCATCGGCGCCCAGCTCCTGAGCGACCTTACCGTGCTCGATCATGCGCTCGGTCTCGGTGTCGATGATGCCGACCAGAACGGGAACGCGGTGGTCGACGATACGGACGGCCTCGGCGATGATCTGACGGCGACGCTCGTCGGTGGAGAAGACGACCTCGCCCGAGGAGCCCAGGAAGAACAAGCCATCGACGCCGGCATCGATCATGCGGTTGATGCTGCGCTCAAAGGAGGCAACATCGAGCTGGTGGTCTTCGGTATCGGGAACAACGACGGGAGGGATAACGCCGGTGAATTTCTGAGTTGCCACAAGAATCTCCTTAGTTGTCTGGCGGGCAGCCCTATGCCGCCCACTCTTGTTGGCAGTGTCCAGGCCGTCTAGGCCAAAGAACACGGGTAGAACGTTTGGTTAAAGAAGTCGACGACTTCGTTTTCGAACGCATTGATGCGCTCGTGAGCGTATTTTGCATAGATGATATGCCTCCGGTCACACTCAAGACCGTTGAATACGGCAAACTGATCCTTGGGGTCGCTCGCGGCATCCATAAGCGATGTGCCCATGAGAACCGATCCGCGCACCCGAGACGACAGCGCCTCAAGGCCACCGGGAATTGGATTGGCAACCGCCGTGCAGGCAAGGCCACACTTATCCAAGGCGGAGACCGCCAAAGCGACACCGCCACCAAGGCCCTCGCCCCATGCAAAGATGCGGTCGGGGTCCATGCCATCAAGATTGCGCGCCACCTTCGCCAGCGCGCAACCCCAACGGACGCGCTCGACAAAAGCGGGCGAAGAAATCCCCCGCTGCAGGTCGTCCGCACCAGCAACATCGTCATCCAGCGCGAGGACGGCATACCCCATGGCGGCAAATCTCGTCATGTGATGCCAGCCACGCACAGGCCGATCGATGTCGTGGAACATCAGGCACAACGGCACGCACTCAGATACTCGGGCACGACCGACAGGCTCGATCAAACGAGCGTGAATCGCATCGTCACCGAGCTCAAAGGAGACCTCCGAGTAACGGGCGCAGGGGTTAACAAAGTCAATCGCCGTAATGGTCAGGCCTTGAATCTCAAGATTCGAAGCGCATGTCTCTAAATCAGAAACATCTGCTTGGACATCACCGCGCCAGTCCCGATATTCTGCGAGCCTTGACGAAACCGTTCCAGGAATTCCCATGAGCCCGGGGACAATCAGCTCATTGACATTGCTCTCGCACTTAGACATGAGCCTCCCCTCCCTTGCAGAAAAACGGAATGATCAGATCGTCAAAATCCTGAATCTCCTCGTGGCCAAAGCCTTCAAAGAACTCATGACGCTTTTCACAGGTCAGGTTGTTATAGACCGCAAACTGCGTCGCTGGCGGACAGACGATATCGGCTGTGCCGGTGCCAAACAGCACAGGGCATTTGACCATAGTGGCAAAGTTCTTGGAATCGAAGTACGTCAGCTTGGCATAGGCTTCGTCAATACGAGTCGAGTCCTCGTCAAACCAGCGAGACCAATAGCGCAGGCCCTCGTAGGCAATGTCGTCGGCATCCAAATCCCAGACTAGGCGGAAATCCGACAGGAAGGGATAGAGGATGGCGGCACGATTGATAAGCTCGCTGTTAAGCGCACAGGTCGCAATGCCCAAACCGCCACCCTGCGACGCGCCGTTCACAAACACACGGGAAAGATCGATGCCCTCAAGCTCGCGAACAATACGGCACAGAATGCGAATATCTTGGTGCAAGCGGACATAGTAGAGGTTGGCCGGGTCGCCGTCGATACCGGCGACGATATGGCCCGCGACCGTTGTGCCCTCAAATCCGCCAATGTCCTCGGAGGGACCTCCTTGGCCGGGGCAATCGAGGGCGATGAGTGCCATGCCCATGCCCGCAAACGACGCCTGCTCAAACCAGCTGCGGCTTGCACCCGGATACCCATGGAACTGAAGCACCAATGGCACGGGCTCGTCCGAGACGGGTTTAAGGTACTTGGCATGCAGGCGAGCGCCACACATGCCGGTATACCAGAGGTCGAAAAGCTGGCAGGTCACGGCATCGGTGACCGATGCCGTCTCGATCGCATAGTCAAGCCCAACGGCGTCGGCCTCGGCCATGCGATCCTTCCAAAAGAGATCGAAATCTGATGGACGGGGCATGGCGCCTCGATATTCACCAAATTGATGTTGTAGCTCCTGAGCACTTGGCATGGCTCGTGAACCCAACCTTTCGAAATCGCAACGGAGGTGCGCCCGGCAAGGGAACCGGGCGCACGGGAGGGAAAGCGAGGCTACTCGCCGAGCTTGGGATGCAGCAGCGACGGCGCAGCGCCGAGCAGCATCTTGGTGTAGGGGTCCTGGGGATGCTGGAAGACCTGCTTGGCCTCGCCCTGCTCGACGATCTTGCCGCCATTCATGACGATGATGTCGTCAGAGATATAGCGGACCGTCTGGATGTCATGGCTAATGAACACCATGGCCAGGCCGAGCTCCTTCTTAAGGTCGGTCAGCAGGTTCAGGATCTGCGCGCGGACCGAAACGTCCAGAGCTGAGGTGGGCTCGTCGGCGATGATGGCGTCGGGGTTCAGCGACAGGGCACGGGCAATTGCCACGCGCTGGCGCTGACCACCCGAAAGCTGGCCGGGAAGAACCTCGGCGGCAGAGCTGGGCAGACCGGTGAGCTCCAGGAGCTCCTTGACGCGCTTCTCCTGCTCTGCCTCGGTGCCCAGATTGTGGACGCGCATGGGATCGAGCAGTTGCTCGCGAACGACCATGCGCGGGTTGAGCGCCGTGGCCGGGTTTTGGAACACGACCGAGATGACTCGACCCATGTGGCGACGGTCCTCGGCGGTACGTTTGGTAACGTCCTTGCCCTTAAAGTAGACCTTGCCGCTCGTGGGGGCCTGCAGGCCGCACATGACGTTGGCGGTGGTGGACTTACCACAACCGGACTCGCCGACGATGCCGATCGTCTGACCGGGCATGAGCTTAATCGTTACACCCTGGACGGCGTGAACCAGGTTGGGGTGCAGAATCGAGCCGGTACGGGTCCTAAAGGTGACGTGGACGTCATCAAGGAAGATGATCGGCTCGACGCCGTTGACTGCGGTCTCGCTCATCTACATCACCTCCGCGTGAGGGGTCAAACCATTTGCCTTGAGCACCTCGTCGGGGAGCTCGGAATAGAAGTGCTCGGTGCCGGGCACGCGCTTGAAGACCGGACGGGTGTCCAGGCCAATACGCGGATGGCTCGAGCGGGGCGCGAAGCGATCGCCCTTGGGGAAATCGCGCGGGCTCGGAACGGCGCCGGGCACCTGGTGCAGGCGGCCCGAACCGCTCTCGATGGACAGAACGGAACCCAGAAGACCGCGGGTGTACTCATGGATCGGGTTAGTGAGCAGCTCCTTGGTGGGCGCCTGCTCGATAACCTGGCCAGCGTACATAACCGTGATGTTGTGGGCGACCTCGGCGACCAGCGCCAGGTCATGCGAAACGAAGATCATGGCAAAGCCGAGCTTGGCCTGAAGATCGTTGAGCAGCTTGATGACCTGCTTCTGGACGGTAACGTCCAGAGCGGTCGTGGGCTCGTCGCAGATGACCAGCTTGGGGTCGCGGGTAAGGGCCATAGCGATCAGGACACGCTGACGCTGGCCGCCGGAAAGCTCGTGCGGATAGCTCTCGAGCGTGCGCTTGGGATCGAGGCCGACGAGCTCCAGGAGCTCCTCGGCGCTGCGGGTTCCGCCGCGCTTGGTGAGCTGCTTCATCTGGGCAGAGATGAGCATAGAGGGGTTGAGCGAGGACAGGGCGTCCTGATAGACCATGGCGATATCGGTACCGCGCAGGCCGAACCACTCCTTCTTGCTCATCTTGAGCAGGTCACGGCCCTCCCAGAGAACCTCGCCGGAAAGATGCTCGTCATCGTCGGTCAGGCCCATGATGGCCAGCGTGGTGATGGACTTACCGCAACCGGACTCGCCCACCAGGCCCATGGTCTGACCAGGACGGACGTCAAAGTTGACATGGTCGACGACGTTGATATCACCGTGATGCTCAAACTGGATGCAGAAGTCACGGACCGAGAGAATCGGTTCAACAGACTCGTCGGGCACATGGCGATCGTCACGCTTGAGCTCGACATCGCGCAGGGCGCCAAGGCGAGCGGAGAGGGACTGGGCTTGCTCCTTGTAGGCTCGAACGGGGTCGGAGACCAGCAGGTCGGCCTCGCGACGCTTGGAGGAATCGGTGGGATCCAGGGCGGCGGAGGGAGCAGCGGCCATGGCGTCGGTAATGCCCTCGGAGAGGATGTTGAGCGCCAGGCAGGTGATCATGATGGCCAGGCCCGGGAACAGTGCCTGCCACCAACGGCCGGCGAGCACGCCGCCGCGGGCGTCGGCGAGGATGTTGCCCCAGGTAGCGGTGGGCTCCTGGATACCAGCGCCGATGAAGGTCAGCGAGGCCTCGAAGATGATGGCGTCGGCGACCAGGGTAACGGTGAAGACCATGATCGGGGCGATGCAGTTACGCAGAACATGCTTGATCAAAATCCACGGAGCCTTGGCGCCGGAAACGATGACCGCGCGAACATAGTCCTCGCCGTACTCGGACACGATGTTGGCGCGCACGATACGGGCAATCTGCGGAGTGTACATAAAGCCGATGGCGAAGATGATCGACGGCACGGAGTTGCCCAGGATGGAGACAAAGACGGCCGCGAGGGCGATGCCCGGGATGGACATGATGATGTCCAGGATACGCATGATCGTCTCGGAGACGGCCTTGCGCGAAACCGCTGCAAGGGCGCCCACGACCGAGCCGCAGACCAGAGCCATGGCGGTGGCGCCAAAGCCGATAATCAGCGAGTAACGACCACCGTAGAGCATACGCGACAGAATGTCGCGACCCTTATCGTCGGTACCGAAGATAAATCCGTTGCCGGGAGCCTGGCGAGCCGTAAAGATCTCGACCGGGCTATAGGGGGCAAGAAGGGGCGCCAGAATCGCAGTCAGGGCGACCAGCACCAGCACGACGGCGGCAATCTTAGAAGACAGCGTCATCTTCTTCCAGCCACCGAGCTTGAGCCCCTTGGAGGCAGCCTTCTCGAGCTGCTCGGTTTGCTTCTCTCGAATCTTTACCATAATCTACACCGTCCTGATGCGCGGGTTGATGAGCAGGTAGAGCATGTCAACCACGATGTTGATGATGATGAAGGCAAGAGCAACGACGATGACGACGCCCTGAACCAGGTTCGCCTCGTTGCCCTGAACGCCCTGCAGAATCGCAGTGCCCATGCCGGGGAGGTTGAAGATAACCTCGATGACGACGGCGCCGCCCATGAGGTAACCGATCTTAAGACCGAGGGTGGTGACCGGGGTGATCAGCGCATTGCGAAGAACGTTGATGCCGACGACGACCTTCTCGGGAACGCCGGCGCCGCGAGCCATACGGACATAATCCTTGTCGAGCTCCTCGACCATGGCGGTACGCACGATACGAGTCATCTGGCCCGTCAGCGGAAATGCCAAGGCGATAGCGGGCATGATCATACGTCCCAGATAGCCAACCGGATTCGTGGTGAAGTGAGGCAGAGCACCCGATGCCGGGAGCACCTTAAGGTAGGAAGAGAACAGCAGGATCAACAGAACGGCAAGCCAGAACGACGGGGTTGCCAAGCCGGCGATGGAAAAGACGCGGATCACTTGGTCCGGCCATTTGTCGCGATACAGTGCCGCGATGACGCCGAGCAAAAACGAAACGACCGCACCGATGGCAAGACCGATAAAGGTCAGCTGCATCGTGACGGGCAGGGCCGTGGAGATGCGCTTGGCAACGGAGTTGCGAGCAGCACCATAGGTGCCCATGTCGCCATGGATCAAATCGCCCATATAGCGCACGTAGCGCACGGGCCAGGGGTCGTCCAGACCATACTTCTCATGGTACTCGGCAACCGCCTCGGGCGAGGCACCGTCACCCAACGCCGTGTAGGCGGGGTCGGTCTTGGAGAACGACATAAGGAAGAACACCAGGACGGTGACGCCCAATGCCATGATCGGCAGCGCCACAAGACGCCTTCCAATCAAACGTAGCAAGTTGTTCACGTTCTCTCCCCTTTCTTTTGTCGGTAGGACCAACTGGTATATGAGTACGGGTACTCATTACAAGACCCGAGCGACATCGTTGCCGCCCGGGTCTTTGTTTCAACTATGAGGATACGGCCCCAATGACCGACATCCTGCATACAGACTCAAGCGAGTCTTACGCCTTGACGGTCGCAACGCCCCTGAAGGACATGCTCGTCGTGCCGATGCCCTTGAAGCCATCGAGGGCCTCGCCGTTGGGCGCAGTGGACGGATCGTCCCAGGAAGCGGAGACGGTCTTGACGTGGACAACGGGGTACAGAACGGCGTTGTCGGCAATGATGTCGAAGCACTCGTTCCACTTCTTCTGCTGCTCGTCGCCCTCGGCGGCAAGAGCCTCGTCCATGAGACTGTGGAGCTTCTGCCACTCAGCGGACTCCTTCCACGGGCAACGGGTCTGCATCCAGACGTTGTCGCCGTACCACCAGTTGAGCAGCAGGTCGGGGTCGGCGCCGAAGCAGGAAGGATCGCCAGGGGCAAGGAGGATATCGTAGGCCTCGCCGCCGTCGATGGCAGCGTAGGTGGCCGGCGAGGTATCGGTCTGGATGGTCACATCGAAGCCGAGAGCGTCGAGGTCGTTCTTGACCTGGGCGGCCATGCCCTTAATCTGCTCGTTGTCGGTGGTGCGCAGGGTGATGGCACCCGGGGTGATGCCAGACTCCTCGATGAGCTTCTTAGCCTTCTTGGCGTCGGTCTTGTACACCGTGGAAGCCTCATGATAGTTGGTGAAGCTCTTGGGCAGGTAGCAGCTGGCAGCGGTGGCAAGGCCGGCGAAGGTGTTGCTGACCATCTTCTCGGTGTCGAGCGCATACATGACAGCCTGACGGACCTTGACGTTGTTCCAAGGCTCCTTGGCGACGTTGAACATGATGAAGCGGGTGCCGAAACCCTGAACGTTATCGATCTTGCAGCCAGCGCTCTCGAGCTGGTCGACGGCGTCAGCGGTAACGAGCTCCATAACGAGCGTAGAGCCCTCCTGCTGAGCGGTAACGCGAGCGGTGGGGTCGGTCAGGATGCTGTACTGGATCTTCTTATCCTCGGCAGCATACTCACCGTTGTACTCAGGATTGGGAACCAGGGTAATCTCGGTATCGGAGATAGAGTCGTACATCCAGGGGCCGGAGCCGATCGGCTGCTTGGCGCGATCCTCCTCGGTCTGAGTGGCCGGGGTAACGCGGACGATGGCCAGACGATCCTTGAGCAGGGAGAAGTTGGGGACCTTGGTCTTGACCGTCACGGTGCTGGCGTCCTTGGCCTCGATGGACTCGAAGGGCTGGAAGAACGGAGCATAGGTAGCGGAAGCGGCGCAAGCGGTGTAGGAGGCAACGACATCGTCAGCGGTGACCTCGGTGCCATCGGAGAACTTGGCGCCCTTGCGGATGGTGACCTCGAAAGTGGTGTCGTCCACGGACTTAGGATCGTCGGTGGCGAGCTCGTTGAAGGTGCTGTAGTCGTGGTAATCGATGCCGTAGAGGCCCTCGACGACGTGCCAGTTAGCACCCAGGCCCACAGCGGAGCCGGTGCTGGCGGGATCGAAGCTGGACGGAGCGTAAGCGGAACCAGCGGTGATCACGCCGCCGCCACGGTTGGCGGAATCGGTGGAACCGGAAGCGGAACCCTCGTCGCTAGAGCTGCCACCGCAGCCGGTGAGACCAAGCCCTGCGACAGCAGCGACGCTGCCGGTGAGGCCGAGGAACGAACGCCTGGACATACCCTTGTTGATGATGGCCATGTCTTCTCCTATCAATAGAGAATCTTACTCGGGAGCACCTAGACGTGCCCCCGCGCAACTTGCGGACGATATATACCTTACCTACCGACGAACCCAACTGAGGTGCCGCGCTCGGCGACCGATACATACATACGCTTGAACGGTATTTACTACCGTTCACCGAATTCGTTGACAAACGATTCGCCAGACAGTATGTATCGGCGAGGTGAGATATCAGTCTTCGTCAACCCGCAGGATAGCAGGGTTTTCGCTTGGGTTAGTCAAACGTTTTAGCGTTAATAAAACCCGAAACCAGCAGGCAATCATGGCGAAATAAATGGTTGAAAATCGCGCAATCATGTATATCAGTTGTTTGGCTCGTGTTTAGCTATCGGAATGGCCAGCCGCCGCCTCGGCGCGCTCGGCATTCCATGCAACGAGCGCCTCGTGGACCGCCTTGGCAACATCGGCAGGTATGCCGCGAACTTCCGCGATCTCTTGCTCGCTCGCCGCGCGCAAACGCTTCATCGAGCCAAAATGGCGCATAAGGGCACGTTTTCTGGTGGGTCCCACGCCTGGAACGTCATCGAGTACCGAAACCGTCATGGCTTTATCGCGCAACTCGCGATGGAACGTGATGGCAAAACGGTGCGATTCATCGCGAACCTGTTTAATTAGATAGAGCGAAGCAGACCCGGTCGGCAGCACGACGGGAGTCTCGTCCCAAGGCACGAAAACTTCCTCATCGGCCTTCGCCAAGCCACAAACCGGTATATCGAGCCCAAGAGCCTCAAGTTGCTTGATCGCAGCGGTCAATTGCGGCTTACCGCCATCGACAACGAGCAAATCGGGGCGCGAGCCAAAGCGCTCGTCGACCATGCGCTCGGGAGCATAGCGTCGTCCCAAAACCTCGGACATCGACACGAAGTCGTTTGCCTCGTCCAATTCGGCCTGAATTTTAAAACGACGGTACTGGCTCTTGTCGGCGCGTCCGTTGGTAAACACCACCATCGAGGCGACCGTAAAGGTTCCATGCAGCGTCGAGATATCGAAGCACTCGATACGCATCGGCGGCGCCGGCAGCGCCAGCGCGCTTTCGAGCTCCAGGAGCGCTTGATTGGTGCGGTCGTCAGCGTACCCCGTTCGCATCATGTAGCGCATGAGGGCATGGCGCGCATTTTTGGATGCCATATCGAGCAAACGGTGCTTTTCGCCACGCTGCGGCCTATGGAGATGGCAGGAACGCTCGCGCTTGCCTGCAAGCCACTCCCCCAGCGCCTCCGCATCCTCAAGCTCGACAGAGAGGTTTATCTCAGCTGGAATATCAGCCGTCTCGTCGTAATAGCGCTTAAGAAAGCCCGATTGAAGTTCCTCTTCGTCGACATCCAAACCCTTATCGAGAATAAACTCGCAGGTTCGAACCGTTCGACCCTCACGCACGACAAAGACACAAGCGGCGGAGATGGTCTCCTCGCGATAGAAACCGATGACATCGATATCGACACTGGAGGGAAAAACGACTTGCTGACGGTCGTCCAGACCCCTGATGACCTCCAAACGACGTTTGACGCGTGCCGCGCGCTCAAAGTCGAGCGCCTCGGCGGCATCCGTCATCTCGGAGGTCAGCTCATCGACGACATCCTTGCGATGGCCCGACAAAAAGCGCTCGACACGCTTGACGTTCTTGGCATAGTCCGTAGGAGAAATCGCGCCGACACACGCACCTGGGCCGCGCCCGACATGGTAGTCGAAGCAGGGACGCCCGTTTTGCGCGCAAATCATATTGACGATGTCTTCCTCGCCCTTGTGGGACTCGACGATACGACGACAACGACGCCACTCCGCACAAGAAGCCGAGCAGATCGGGATCACCTTGCGCAGCGTGTCAATGGTCTCACGCGCCGCGCGGCTATCGGTATAGGGACCAAAATAACGCGTTCCCGGCTTATGACGCTCGCGCGTGTATTTGATAGCGGGATACAGGTCGCCCTTTGTAATGGCGATAAAGGGGTAGCTCTTGTCATCCTTGAGGTCGACGTTAAAGTACGGATGGTACTGGCCGATCAGGTTGCGCTCGAGTACAAGCGCCTCATGCTCGGTTTCGACAACGATGTAGTCAAAGCTCGCAACCAATTGCATCATGAGCGGTATTTTTTGGCGCTCATCCTGCAGCGTCACGTACTGGCGCATACGGGAACGCAGGTTTTTCGCCTTGCCAACGTAGATGACATCGCCCTTGGCATCTTTCCAAAGGTAACATCCGGGCTGCGTGGGAACGCGCGAAACCTGCTCGGCGAGTGTTGGAATGTTGTCGTGACCGGCCACACGCACCTACTTGCGACGAAGCAGCGCCGAGACCTCGGGCATCTTAAGAACGACGGCAAGGCCAAAGGTAACAGCAAGCGAGACGACACCCGCAACGCAAACATAGCCAAGAGTAATCAGAATCGAGCCGCCAAGTACCCCGACAAAGTGTTCAAGCGCCCACATGACGCCGGCGCCTGCGGCAGCCCCTAGGCCGCCGAGCAAAAGGCCAAAGAAACCGCCATGCAGGATAGATTTGACCTGAAGGCCACGCAGGCGACGACGCAGCCACCACAGCGAACAGCCGACCAAGATCACGTAGTCGACAACATACGAAAGCGCGATTGCCGGCATACCGAAGCCCAGCACAACGCCAAACAGCAGAACCGAGCCAGCCTGGCCGATGGCGGAATACAGGCAATAGCGACTATAGGGCTTCATGTCGAGCAAGGCAGAGAAGCTCTTCTGCATCAACACGACCACGCCGTAGAGCGGCAGCGAGAGCGCCAGGTAGACAAGGTACTCGGACACCAGCGCCACGCCGGATTCATCGAACTTGCCGGCACAGTAAATCATGTTGAGCGGACGTGCGAAGACAATCAGGTACAGTGCGAACGGAATCAGGAAGAACAGCATCTGGGCGACGCCACGCGAAATGCCCGTGCGAACGCTGTCGTAATCCTTCTCCTGTGCGTCATGAGAGAGCTCGGTATAGAGCGCCGTCGAAAGCGAGGCGGCAATCAGCGCGTAGGGCAGCGTGTACCACAGGCGCGCATAAGCGATGACGGAAGGACCCGTCTCGGGCTGGACCACCAGCGCGGCAGCGTTGGTGATAGAAGTCGAGACAAACATGCACACCGTGGCGAGCAGCGTCGGGATACCGAGCGCAATCGTCTGGCGCAGCGCGGGGTCCTTAAAGTCGATATGGATATGGGGATGCACGCCGTGCTTGCCAAGCGCGGGAATCTGACATGCCATCTGAACAAAGACACCGAGGGTCGTACCGGCCGCAATCAAGATGATGCCGGCACGTTCGCCAAACTGTGCGGACACGGGCGCAAAACCCATAAAGCTCGCAATGACGATCACATTGTTGAGGACCGGGGCAAACGTCGACCAGAAGTAGTCGCGGTGTGCGTTGAGAACGCCCGAGAACACCGAGCCCAAACCATAAAAGAGAATCTGGATGGCAAAGAAACGGAACATGAACGCAGCGGTATCCATGCTGCCGCCGTCACCCGAAAGGAACGATTGCGTCCAGATAAAGCCCGGGGCGAACACGGTCCCCAGCAACGAAATGCCACCCAGCACCAAAAGCAGAATGCCAAGCAGGTTGCCCACGTACTCGTTCGAGGCCTCGCGACCCTGCTCACGCCTCACGCCCATGTACACGGGCAAAAACGCCGTCACGAGCATGCCACCCATCACGAGTTCGTAGAGCATATTGGGCAGGTTGTTGGCGACCTGATAGGAGGACGAGAGTAGCGACATGCCGATAGCGGCCGCCATTGCCCACGTGCGGATAAAACCGGTGACGCGAGACACGATGGTCAGGATGGTCATAAGCCCGGCGGAACGACCAACCGTGGAGTAGTCCGACGAGCCCATGTCGTCAGTGTCATCTCGCGACGAAGAAGCTTCGGATGAGGGTGTCTGAGGCGCAGATTCTTTTGCAAAATGAGCTCCGCGCTTCAATTCTTCCTGCGGCATCGCTCAGTCCTCTCTCGTAATCGCGGCAACCGTCGCCCCGCAAAATGCAATTAAATCATCGGGTGCAAGCTCGAGCTGATAACCACGCTTGCCTCCCGAAATAAAAATGGTATCCCAAAGGACACATGTCTCATCAATGAGCGTCCGGTAGCGTTTTTTCATACCGACCGGGCTGCAGCCGCCGCGAACGTAGCCAGTCGCCGCAAGCAAATCCTTCACATGCATCATGGCCAAGGACTTCTCCCCCGCGGCGCGCGCGGCGGACTTTAGATCGAGCTCGTCGGCAACAGGGATACAGCACACGACATAGTCGTTGGACGGTGTCACGCAGACCAAAGTCTTAAATCCTTGACCGGGCTCCTCGCCAAGCTGCTCCGAAATCGCGACCCCCAGGCCCACCGACTCATCACCATCGTCTTCGTACGTATGTAGAACATAGGAAATGCCGGCACTTTCCAGCTCGCGCATCGCATTGGTTTTTGGCGTCTTTACAGCCTTTGCCATGACATATCCTTTCTCTCGCATTCGGACGCAAGGATTAAGTATATGTCCAATTCGGCTGCATACGTCACTTCGGCACAGCAAGCGCCATCGAATCACAAGGAGTCGATGGCGTCCATAAACTGAATCGCCTATTTATTGAGCATCAAGTTGAGCCTGACGCTCCCGGTCACGCCTGAGCAACGGCGCCAAAAACTTGCCCGTATAACTCTGCGGACAGTCCGCAACCTGCTCCGGTGTGCCCGAAACCACGACGGTTCCGCCGCCGTTACCGCCCTCGGGACCCATATCGATCAGGCGGTCGGCAACCTTGATGACATCAAGGTTGTGCTCAATCACCAGCACCGTGTTGCCCGCATCGACCAAGCGCTGCAGCACATCGAGCAGCTGGCGGACGTCCTCAAAATGAAGACCGGTCGTCGGCTCGTCCAAAATATAGAACGTCTTGCCCGTCTGGCGTCGATGAAGCTCCTTGGCGAGCTTCACACGCTGCGCCTCGCCGCCCGAGAGCGTCGTGGCGGGCTGGCCCAGGCTCACGTAGCCTAAGCCTACATCGTACAGCGTCTGGAGCTTGCGCTTAATCTGCGGGATATTCCCAAAGAAGGCCAGCGCCTCGGTGACGCTCATGTCGAGCACGTCCGAGATGGTCTTGCCACGGTAGGTGACCTCGAGTGTCTCGCGGTTGTAGCGTTTACCGCCGCAAACTTCGCAGGGAACGTAGATATCGGGAAGGAAGTGCATCTCGATCTTGATCTGCCCGTCGCCCTTGCACGCCTCGCAGCGCCCGCCACTCACATTAAAGGAGAAACGACCCGGCGAGTAGCCGCGCGCCTTCGACTCCGGCGTACTCGCAAACAGCGCGCGAAGATCATCCCACAGGCCGATATAGGTAGCAGGGTTGGAACGCGGCGTGCGGCCAATCGGCGACTGGTCGATATCGATAACCTTATCGATACACTCGATGCCCTCGATTTTTTTATACGGACCCACAGGGCGCGTCGAACGGTGAATAGCATTCGTAAGGGCAGGCGCAATGGTGTCGGTAACCAGGGAGCTCTTGCCCGATCCCGACACGCCGGTAACAACCGTAAGCGTACCAAACTCGATCTTGGCGGTAACGTTTTTGAGGTTGTTGGCTCGAGCGCCCGTAATTTTAAGGCAGCCGCGACCGGGCTTGCGCCGTTCATCAGGCACCCGAATCATTCGTTTGCCGGTCAGATAAGCGCCCGTCATCGACTCAGGACACGCCATGATATCAGCAGGCGTTCCCGCCGCGACTACGTGTCCGCCGTTGACACCGGCGCCGGGCCCCATGTCGATCACGTAGTCGGCGGCACGGATTGTATCCTCGTCGTGTTCGACAACGATAACGGTATTGCCGATATCGCGCAGGCGCTCGAGCGTCTTGATCAGGCGCTCGTTGTCACGCTGATGAAGACCGATCGAGGGCTCGTCCAGAATATAGAGCACGCCCATGAGACCCGCGCCGATCTGCGTTGCCAAGCGAATACGCTGTGCCTCGCCACCGGAAAGCGTCGCCGAGGCACGATCGAGCGTCAGATAGTCGAGTCCAACATCGACCAGAAAACGCAAGCGCTCCAGAATTTCCTTGACGATACGACCGCCGATAAACTGTTGGCGCTCGGTGAGTTCCAGGCCCTCAAAAAACTCGAGCGATTCACGGCACGACAGGCAACAAACCTCGTAAATGGACTTGCCGCCCACGGTGACGGCGAGCATCTCGGAGCGCAAACGAGCGCCGTGGCAGGTCGAGCACGGCTCCTCGCGAATGTACTTCTCCAGGCGCGCCTTGGTGTTCTCGTTCGTCGTCTCGGTATAGCGTTCGTACAGGATGTTGCGAACGCCCGAAAACTTGGTATCCCACTGGCTGCGACGTCCGTCGAGCTTTTGGTAGTCGACCGAGATCTTCGTATCGCCCAGGCCATCCAAGAATGCACGACGCACGCGAGGGGGCAAGTCCTCCCACGGCGTATCGGCGCTCACCTTAAAGTGTTTGCAGACCGCAGCAAAAATCTGCGGATAGTAGTTCGAATTGCCAAACAGGCTACCAAAGACTCCGTCGGCAATGGACTTCGAGGGGTCCTCGATCAGCGCCTCGGCATCAACGGTTTTCTTAAAGCCCAGGCCGTCGCACTCAGGACATGCGCCATAGGGAGCGTTAAACGAAAAATCACGCGGCTGAAGATCGTCAATGGAGTGTCCATGCTCCGGGCACGCCAAGGCCAACGAATACTCCAGCAGCTCGCCCTCGGTCCCCTCGGGAGCATCACGATCGGGCAGCATGTACACGTTTACATTGCCGTGAGCCAGCGCGGTCGCCTGCTCAACAGACTCGGCGATACGGCCCAGAGAATTCTCACGGATCACGATGCGATCGACCACGACCTCGATATCGTGCTTGAATTTCTTATCCAGATCGATCGGATCGTCGAGCGAGCGCACTTCACCGTCGACACGCACGCGGCTAAAGCCCTCGGCGCGAAGGTCCTCAAACAGTTTGGTGTACTCGCCTTTTCGCCCGCGCACCACCGGTGCCAGCACAAACGCGCGGCGGCCCTCCCCCGCCGCCAAGACCTTGTCGGCAACCTGGTCGGTCGTCTGGCGCTCAATGACGCGGCCGCATTCGGGACAGTGCGGGGTGCCCACACGGGCGAACAGCAGGCGCAGATAGTCATAAATCTCGGTTACGGTGCCAACCGTCGAGCGAGGGTTTTTAGACGTCGTCTTTTGGTCGATCGACACCGCCGGCGAAAGGCCGTCGATTGAATCCAAGTCGGGTTTGTCCATCTGGCCCAAGAACTGGCGCGCATAGCTCGAAAGACTCTCGACGTATCGACGCTGGCCCTCGGCATAGATAGTGTCAAATGCCAGCGAACTCTTGCCCGAGCCAGAAAGACCGGTAATGACCACGAGTTGGTCACGCGGAATGGAAACATCGATATCACGGAGGTTGTGCTCACGAGCGCCGCGAATAACGATAGAAGAATCAGACATGGAAGCTCCTTGCCTCCTATTGCATCGAATCATACTGTCGATGAGTTTAGCGCACTCGACGCGCACAGATGTTCGTAATACAAGATTCGCAGACCTTTAGCTTTGCGTATCGGGCGCTTTGTTTCTCGAAATGCCGTGGAAAGGTTACAGTAATCTAATACTGAACTTAATTTGCCGTAACAGAGGAACGTCCATGACCGAAGATATCCCCCTTGAAATCACTTCGAGCGACATGGCCAATCTGCCCATATTCATCGCCGTCCTTATCGTGGCCATCGTCGTGGTGCGCGTATATTTTTCAATCAAACACAATGAAAAGCCGCCCATTGCCCGCGTCTTTTGGTGCGCGACGCTCCTCATCCCGCTCGGCATGGTAGCCGCATGGATTACGAATCAATTGCTCGTAAATGAGGACAATTCCCTATGGGTTCTTTCTTATTCGGCGCTCGGTGCTACCGCCGTCATACTTCTTGTCGAGCCCTTGGTTTCGGGACTTATCGACCAAACCGATCTTGCGACGGGAACGGTTGCCTGTATTTGCCGTGACATCCTTGTCATCGCCGCTGTTTCAGCGCTCTCGTTCGTTTCACTCGAAATTGCCTGTAACGAAACGTTCTATCGCATTCCCGCCAACTCATTCGGGTTTTCCGTCGGGCTGCTCGCGACGGTTCTGCTCTCCCTTTATTTGCTGGGACAGCGTCATGGAGGCGTCATGGCCCTCGTGCCCGTCGCCTGTTGCATCCTTGGCATTGCCGAGCACTTCGTCATAACGTTTAAAGGCGAGGCCATCCTGCCAAGCGATATCTTGGCCCTTGGCACCGCAATGGAAGTGAGCGAGGGATACGAGTTTACCTTTACCGCCGGAATCGTAACCTCTCTAGCCCTGCTGGAGATTTCCCTAGGGCTTCTTTCGCTTATCCGACCGAGAAAGCTCCGTACGCCCACCCATGTCTTCCCCGCAATCGCCGCTAACCTCTGCGCTTTTCTGCTAGTGACCGTTATGGGGCTCTCGGGCTTTTCCAGCATCGACTTGGAGCAGGCGCTGAATTTTGGATTTGACCGTTGGCAGCCCATCACCACGTATGCGTCTCAGGGTTTTATCACTTCGTTCACCGAAATGGTCAACGAGTTGCCCATTGAGAAGCCCGAAGACTATACGCCCGATGAGGCGCAGAGCATCGAGCAGAAGCTCGCCGCCACCTACGACAGCACGTATGGCTCGAGCGAGCAGCGCGCGGCGGCCGTTGCCCAGTTCAATGAAATCAAGCCGACGATTGTTGCCGTCATGAATGAGAGTTTTAGCGACCTTTCGTGCTTTGAGCAGCTCCAGGCGGCCGGGTACACCGGCCCCGCATTCTACAACTCGCTTCCCGACACACTTGTTCGCGGCACCATGCTCGCTTCGGTCGCCGGTGGCGGAACGGCGAACTCCGAATTCGAATTTTTGACCGGAGCGACAACGGCCTTTGTCGGATTAGGCAAAATCCCCTATCAGCTATATCAGATGAATGGCGTCAACAGCCTGGCAAAGGACCTTAAGGAGCTTGGGTATACCGCTACCGCTATGCACCCGCAAAACCCCGTCAACTACCATCGAGATAAAATCTATCAGCAGCTGGGCTTTGGAGACTTTCTTTCAATCGGCGATTTCGAAGGTGCGCCCTGTTACCATGCCGGCGTATGCGACTACGCCACCTACGACAAGATACTCGACCTGCTTAGAACCGACGAAGCCCCGCAGTTCATCTTTGACGTCACGATGCAAAATCACGGCGGCTACGACTATGGCACCGTTCCCGCCGAGGAGCTGACAAACTATTGGGTCGAGGGAGCCAGCGAGGGCGCCAATAGCGCGCTCAACACCTATCTCACCTGCATCAACGCATCCGACCGGGACCTCGAGTACTTTATCAACGAGCTCCGCAATATCGGCAGACCGGTTGTCCTTGTCTTTTTTGGCGACCATCAGCCGAGCGCCGCAACGACTCTCAACGACGAGCTGTACCCTCAGGAAGATACGGCAAGCCACGCTTTCCGTATCTATCAGTCGACATATTTTGTCTGGGCTAACTATGAAATCGCCGGCAATACCGAGCTCAACGTCTACGACACCGTCGGGGCAAACGAGGTTGCAGCCATTACCCTTAATAAGATCGGCGCCCCGCTCACCGACTATCAAAAGGCCCTGCTTGCAACAAGGTCAGATGTGCCCACCATCAATGTCGCCGGCTACCTTGGTGCCGACGGGCTGCGCTACGACTTGGAATCTGAAGACAGCCCATACGCCTCGACGATCGACAAGCTGCAGCGCATGCAATACCTCGAGTTCGCCAGCAAAGTTCAGTAAGCCCGCCCATTCGCTTGGACCCATCGTATTGCAAGCACGCTCGGCCCAAATGCATCGTAAATGACTCCCGCTCGCAAACGAGGGTACAATGACGCTCGTGTCACATCACGGGGCCCCGGCCCCAACATATACAAAGGAGTCATACATGGGTTGCGAGCACGCACAGGCCGCCGGCGGACAAACGTCGCCGTCGCAATTTGAGGAGAATACGCTGTCCGAGGTCAAACGCGTCATCGCCGTGCTTTCCGGCAAGGGCGGTGTCGGCAAGTCGTTTGTCACCGGTGCCATCGCCACCGAGCTTGCCCGTCACGGCCACAAGGTCGGCATCCTCGATGCCGACATCACCGGTCCCTCTATCCCCAAGATGTTCGGTATGAGCGGACGCCACGTCCATGCCCTTGGCAACCTCATGCTGCCTGAAATCTCCGAGCACGGCGTCAAGGTCATGAGCTCCAACCTTCTGCTCCAAAAAGAGACCGACCCCGTCCTTTGGCGCGGTCCGGTCATCGCAGGCGCCATTAGGCAGTTCTGGAGCGAGACCTCATGGGGCCCCATCGACTACCTGCTGGTCGACATGCCTCCGGGAACAGGCGACGTCGCTCTCACCGTCTTCCAGTCACTGCCCGTCGACGGCATCGTCATCGTCACGAGCCCGCAGGATCTGGTCTCGATGATCGTCGCCAAGGCGGTCAACATGGCCGAGAAGATGAACGTCCCCATTCTGGGCATCGTCGAAAACATGAGCTATATTGAGTGCCCCGACTGCGGCAAGAAGATCGAGGTCTTTGGCAAGAGCAAGCTCCCCGAGGTCGCAGAACGCTATAACCTCGACATCTTGGGCACGCTTCCCATCAATCCGTCACTCGCCGAGGCCTGCGATAAGGGCGAGGTCGAGACCGCGCTGCCCGATGGCATGTTGCCCAAGGCAGTCTCTGCCGTCGAGGCCATTACCCCGCACGAGACCGACGAGGCCTAAGTGAACACGAGCGCCTTCTATGACGTCCTGGTAATCGGCGGCGGGGCTTCAGGCCTCGCCGCCGCCATTACGGCCGCACGTGCTGGCAAAAGCGTCTGCATCGTTGAGTGCGATGTCGCCTGCGGCCTTAAGCTCCTTGCGACCGGTAACGGCCGTTGCAACCTCTCCAACGAATCGATTGATCCTCAGCGGTATAACCACCCCGCATTCGTCGAATCTGTCATGAGGACCCAGCCCGAACAAGAGCTTATGGGTTTCTTCTCCTCGCTGGGCATCATGACAACCTCCGAGGAAGGCCGGCTGTACCCGCGCTCCCTTCGCGCCGAATCGGTGCGCGACGCGCTTCTCAACGTTTGCGACCGCCTAGGTATCACCTTAATCTGCGGAGCCAATATTGCCACGGCGCACAAAGATCCCGAAGGCTGGGCACTCCAAATAAACCGTCCAGCGCGGGCGCTAAAGGCAAAAAAGCACGACGACCGAAAATCGGAACTCCGCTCGCTTCGGAAGGCACTCGCCGATGTCCCTCGCAAGAACGAAGCCCTGCAGGCACATGCCGTAATTATCGCCACGGGCGGCAACCCCACCGGTATCGCCGATACGTTTGGCCTCCCCCTCACCTCGCTGCGCCCCATCCTCTGCCCCGTATCGGCAACGGTCGTTGGCGATCGGGCGGCACTCAAGACGTTGGATGGTCTGCGCGTCCGCGCCCGCTTGACGCTCACCCGTAACCATAGTGAGCTCTGGCACGAAGACGGTGAAGTACTGTTTCGAGCCTTCGGCATCTCGGGCGTCGCTGTCTTCAACCTCTCCCGTCGTATCCAGCGCGGCGATACGATCCTGCTCGACGTTTTCCCCGACCTCTCCAAAGACGAGCTGCTCGATATGCTCAACCGGCGCGTTGAGCTGCTCGGCGGCTTTTCGCCCCGCGATCCCCGTTGGCTCGACGGCATGCTCGCCCCGCAACTCTCCCGCGTCGTCTGCACGACGTTC
The DNA here is from genome assembly GCA_902496455.1 of uncultured Collinsella sp. Taxonomy (GTDB): domain Bacteria; phylum Actinomycetota; class Coriobacteriia; order Coriobacteriales; family Coriobacteriaceae; genus Collinsella. Next base: position 5,797 of record CABVAY010000011.1, on the reverse strand, counting down.
GAGCAGTGCCATCCAGGCTCCAACGATGTCATCCATCTGGTCTCAATCCTCAAACACTTTAAGTTGCTCGTCGAGGGAACAGCCGAGGAGCGCTCGGCGCAGGTCACGCGTGGTGGCGTATCTGTCGAGAGCATCTCAATACCCAGTCTACGCGCGCGCAGCGCTGTCGACGCCCCGCTTTACATCTGCGGCGAAGCGCTCGACATCGACGCCGATTGCGGAGGCTTTAACCTTGCGTGGGCCTGGCTCTCGGGCATTCGCGCCGCAAGCAGCCTGTAGCCGCGCAGTCTATAATCAAAAACGCATTCGGGCCGTCTGGGATACCGGACGGCCTCTTTCTTGCCTCTAAGGAGACCTCGATGATCGAAATCACCCAAGTCAACGCGTCGCTCGATGAAGCCGGCGATGAAAATGCCTGCCTCATTGTTGGCAAGCGAGTCGCCAAGCGCGTCCTACGTTGCAAGGACTCCGAGATCAAGTCCATCGAGCTCCACCGCAAGTCAATCGACGCTCGCAAAAAACGAGACGTCCATTTTATCCTGAGCTTTCGTGTTGAGCTGACTAGTCCCCACCTCGAGCGAGAAGCGGTCGACAGCGTCGCCGAGCGTGACCGCTCGCGCGTACGCGCGATAGAGGACGATGGGCCCTCATTCCCCTCCCCCGTCTCCGACGCACCTCAAGAATGCCCTGTCGTTGTCGGCGCCGGATGCGCTGGCCTTTTCGCTGCACTCACCCTTGCCGAAGCGGGTCTTAAGCCCTTGCTCATCGAGCGCGGCGACCCAGCATTTCGCCGCTCGCATGCGATCGATCTCTTTCTAAAGGAGCGCATTCTCGACCCCGAGAGCAATATCCAGTTTGGCCTGGGCGGCGCGGGGACCTTCTCGGACGGCAAGCTCAATACGGGAACCAAAAATCCCGCCCATCGCCTTATCCTCGAAACCTTCGTCGAGGCGGGCGCGCCCCGCGATATTCTGTGGGATGCCAAGCCGCACATTGGCTCCGACATCCTTCCCACGGTTGTCACCGCTATATCCCAGCGCATCGAGCAGCTCGGAGGTGTCGTCCGTTATCGAACAAAGCTCGTCGACATTCACATCGACGCGTCTGGCGCCATTACCGGTATTGATGTCCAATCGTCCCAAGACGCCGCTTGCGAGCCAATCGAGACAAAGCACCTCATCCTCGCCTGCGGGCATTCTGCTCGCGATATTTTTGAGCTCCTTAAGGACCACAACGTGGCCCTCGCACAAAAGACCTTTGCCATGGGCGTTCGCATCGAGCATCCGCAGCGCGACATCGACCGAGCCCAATATGGAGCCTTGGCGGGACATCCTGCCCTCGGAGCAGCCCCCTACAAGCTCGTCGCCCATCTTCCCAACGGCCGCAGCGTGTTCTCGTTTTGCATGTGCCCCGGCGGACAGGTTGTCGCCGCCTCTTCCGAGCAGGGCCACCTGTGCGTCAACGGCGCTAGCCTCAATGCCCGCGACGGACGCAACGCAAATGCCGCCTTGCTCGTTAACGTCACGCCTGAGGACCTTCCCAACGATGACCCGCTCGCCGGCATCGAGCTCCAGCGTGCCTGCGAGGCGGCCGCCTATCGCCTGGGCGGTTCCAACTGGAACGCACCGGCACAACTCGTCGGAGATTTCCTCGCAGGACGCGCCAGCAAGGCGCCCGGAAAGGTAAAGCCCACCTATCCGCTCGGTGTGACCTGGACGGCAATTGACGAAGCCCTGCCGCAGCATATCGTCGAGTCGCTCCGCCTGGGACTTCCCCTACTCGGAAAAAAGCTACGAGGCTACGACCGTCCCGATGCCGTTCTTACCGGCGTGGAGACTCGTTCGAGCTCACCTGTCACTGTCACCCGAGACCGAACGTGCCATGCCGTGTCGACCCCGGGCCTCTACCCTTGTGGTGAGGGAGCTGGATATGCTGGCGGCATCATGAGCGCGGCCACCGACGGCATCCGTTGTGCCGAAGCCCTGATCGCGGACCTCTAACGCACGAATTCCAGCGCGCAAAAGACACAGACCCCGAGCTCCACAGGGAACTCGGGGCCTGTTCGCTATTTCTTAAACCGTGCACCCTGGCGTTTTCTGCCCGATGCGAACGTGGAACCCTTGCGGGCCTGCGAACGTAAGCGCTCGATCGTCTCGTCCTCAGACGCGCCCTCGAGCATCGCCCGAATCTGAACGACGGCATCGCGCAGGCGCGCCGCCTCCTCAAAGTCCATGGCGGCAGAAGCGTTACGCATATCCTCTTCCATGGTTTCGACGATCCGCACAAGCTCGTCATGCGGCAGTTCTTCCAACTGCTCCGCAAGTGTCTGCTCGGGCGCCACCGTTTCCGGCACGCCGCCCTCGCCCGACTCATCGGGCGTATAGAATGCACCATGACCAAGAGAGTCGCCCTTCGAGCGCCCCTTGGAACCCACGGTTTTTTCGGCCTCGGCAATAAAACTTGAGATGTCGTTGATGGCCTTGCGCACCGTCTTGGGCACAATGCCATGCTCTTCGTTATATGCCATCTGAATCTCGCGACGGCGCTGCGTCTCCTCGATGGCCTCTTTCATCGAATCGGTCACAACGTCCGCATACATGATGACTTCGCCATCGGCGTTACGGGCCGCACGGCCAATCGTCTGAATCAGTGAGCGGCGGTTGCGCAAGAAGCCTTCCTTATCGGCATCGAGAATTGCCACCAGTGAGACCTCGGGGAGATCCAAGCCCTCGCGAAGCAGGTTGATGCCAACGAGAACATCGATCTTGCCCTCGCGCAGCGTTCGCAGGATCTCGACACGGTCCATTGTCGCCGTATCAGAGTGCATGTAATTGACCTTAATGCCCGCATCAAGTAGATGGTCGGTCAGGTCCTCGGCCATGCGCTTGGTCAACGTGGTCACCAGCACGCGCTCCTTGCGGGCAACGCGCTCGCGAATCTCGTCCTCAAGATCGTCAATCTGGCCGCGTACTGGACGCACGTCAATCTTGGGGTCGAGCAGGCCGGTCGGACGAATAATCTGCTCCACGTCGTTTTGGCTCACCCGCAGCTCGTAGTCGCCCGGCGTGGCCGAAACATAGATAAACTGGGGTATCCTTGCCTCAAACTCATCGAAACGAAGTGGGCGGTTATCGAGCGCCGAGGGCAGGCGAAAACCGTGTTCCACCAGTGTCACCTTACGCGAGCGGTCACCTTCGTGCATACCGCGAATCTGCGGCACCGTCACATGGCTCTCATCGATGATGCAGAGCATATCCTTGGGAAAGTAATCGATTAGGGTAAACGGCGGCTCGCCCGGCTTGCGACCGTCCAGATGACGCGAGTAGTTCTCGATGCCGTTGCAAAAGCCCATCGTCTCGAGCATCTCAAGATCATAATCGGTGCGCTGCTGCAGACGCTGCGCCTCGAGCAACTTGTCGGTCGCCTTGAGCTCCGCCACGCGCTTCTCGCACTCTTCGCTGATCGATTTCAGAGCCGCCTTGACCTTCGGCTTCTCGGTCACGTAGTGTGATGCCGGCCATACGGGGATGGCCTCGTACTCACGAAGCATCTCACCGGTGACCTCATCGATCTCGGCAATCAGCTCGACCTCGTCGCCAAAGAACTCAAACCGCAACGGATGCTCGGCATAAGGCGGATACACGTCGACAACATCGCCGCGCACGCGGAACGTGCCGCGTGCCAGGTCATAGTCATTGCGATCATATTGAATGTCGATAAGTGCATGGATAAAGTCATCGCGCTCGAGCGGCACCTTCTTGTCGACGTTTGGAGCCAGACCCGCATAGTCCTCTGGAGAGCCGATGCCATAGATACACGAGACCGATGCGACGACGATCACATCGCGTCGAGAGAGCAGTGACGCGGTCGCCTGATGTCGCAGCATCTCGACCTCTTCGTTAATCGAGGAGTCTTTCTCGATATATGTATCGCTTTGCGGCACATACGCCTCGGGCTGATAGTAGTCGTAGTACGAGACGAAGTAGACCACAGCGTTGTTGGGAAAGAACTCTTTGAGCTCGCTCGCAAGCTGAGCGGCGAGCGTTTTATTCGGAGCCATGACCAGCGTCGGCTTTCCCAGGGCCTCAATAGTCTTTGCCATCGTGAAGGTCTTGCCCGAACCAGTCACGCCCAGCAAAACCTGATAGCGGTCTCCGTCCCTCACGCCCTGCACAAGCGACTCAATGGCCTTAGGCTGGGAACCGGCAGGCTCATAGGGAGACACGACCTTAAACGGCACGTCAGAGCCTTCAACGCCAAAGCGCTTAAGTTCACCACCAACGCGTTCTACTTCAAATTCCGCCATGGATACTCCTAACTCATATATCTGCAGTATACGCAGGCGGCAGGCATAGTCCTATACGAACCGATCGGGATAGAGGGTCTTGTAGCGAACCCAGGCATTATTGACACGAATCAGATACGCCTGCGTCTCGGGAAAGGTGATTGCATTATGAAGCGACGTACTCTGCTGCGCCCATCCGTCGACATTGCCCATGCCGGCGTTATAGGCGGCAATGGCACTGTCAGTCGACCCGTTAAAATACGCTAGAAGATACGAGAGATACGCACAGCCAAACTCGATATTCGTAGCCGGATCGTTAAGGTTGTCGGCCGAATACTCGCCACCGTCGACAAGGCCCTTGGCGATCATATCCTGGGCAGTCTCGGGCATCAGCTGCATCAATCCCTGAGCACCCTGATTCGACTCGGCCTCGGGATCCCAATTCGATTCAGACTTAATGACAGCGCACACCAGATACGGATCCAGATTATGCGAAATACTGGATTGCTTTACATACGCCTCGTAGTCAATCGGATACAGCGGCTTAAAGAAAGCGGCAGGAGCATACGAGTAAACGAATGAGATAAGGCCGAAGGCAAAAACGGCAGCCAGCGGTATAAGGCGATACCACGTAAGGAAACGTGTCTTAGGCATCGGCCTCCTCCTTATCCACTACATCCCCGAACCCATGGCGCGAAAGCCATGCGTCCAGTTGTTCAAAGAGCGAGTTATCGTCTGCCGCATTGTCAATCACAGTTGTAGCGAGATTGCACAGCGCAGACTCTTCGGGCTGGCAAGCAGAACGGGCATCGAAATCAGATGGCTCCATGCCACGTTGAATAGCGCGCTCGCGACGAACTGACAAAGAGGCGCTGATGACCAAAATTTCATCAGCCAAGCCAAATGCATCCTCAAAACCAGTCGGAGCAGAAACCTCGACCACTGCAAAGCGATAACGAGGAGATGAAACCGTACAACAAACCGGATCGAGAATCCTAAGCGAAAGCTGTTCAATGAGAACGGGATGCACAATGCCATTGAGCCGTGCGACCGAATCAGGAGAAGCAAAAGCTCGAGAAGCGAGGATGTTGCGGCGAATGCCGCCATCCTCATCCAAAATGTCCCAACCGAATTCATCCGCGAGAGCATTGACGATATCAGAGCCCGGCACATACAGAGATTTTGCAAGCTCATCCAGATCGATTAGCATAGCGCCACGAGATTCGAAATAGCGGCAGGCAGTCGACTTACCCGAAGCAATATTGCCCAAGACAAATACGGTAAACATCAGGCCCTCCCTAACGCCAATGCGAGTAATTATCGCTCAAATACACTAGAAGGACTCAAAATACAGCCAAACAGTAAGAGCGCATACGGGGGAACTAGGTCCCAAAGTACAACGTTTATATAACGCAAAAAGGGGGAGGCCGCGAGGCCTCCCCTTTCTAAGCTCGATGACGGCTCGGTGCCGTCCACCGGTCAGCGGCGCCCTGGCCTCCCACGGGCTGACCC
>CABVAY010000010.1 GCA_902496455.1 uncultured Collinsella sp. | reverse complement strand
CGACACGCATAAAAAGCCTCCCATTTCTCGTGTCCAAGAAATGGGAGGCAGTTCAAAATGCGGGGCCGTCCCGTATATCGAACTACAAGCGAAATCGTCGATTAACGGCGAGCCGCCTTAACAAGCTCGGCAACCTTGGCGACGACCTCGTCGATCGCCACGTCCTCGCGCTCGCCCGTGGCACGGTCCTTGAGCTCGACAGTGCCGTTCTTAAGGCCACGCTTGCCGAGCACCACCTGATACGGGAAGCCCATGAGGTCGTTATCGGCAAACTTAAAGCCAGGACGCTCATCGCGATCGTCTACGACGACCTCGATACCCTCGGCACACAGGCCATCAACAATCTGCTCGCAGACGGTAGCGCACTCCTCCTTCTTGGGATCGAGCGGAATCACCGCGACCTCGTACGGAGCAACGGAGACCGGCCAGACGATACCGTGCTCGTCGTTGTGCTGCTCCACGACGGCAGCGAGCGAGCGGGACACACCAACGCCGTAGCAGCCCATGATCAGCGGCTTCTCCATGCCGTCCTCGTCCATAAAGGTGGCACCCATGGCCTCGGAATACTTGGTGCCAAGCTGGAAGACCTGAGAGACCTCGATGCCGCGGGCAGCGGAGAGCGGCTTGCCGCAGTGCGGGCAGGGATCGCCGGCAACGACGGTTACCAGGTCGGCCCACTCGTCGACGGTAAAGTCGCGCTCGGGGCAGGCACCGGTAAAGTGATAGTCGACCTCGTTGGCGCCACAGGCCCACTGCTTGGACTCGCGCAGGCTCTCGTCGCAGACCAGACGAATGCCCTCGGGCAGGTTAACTGGTCCGATAAAGCCCTTATGCAGACCGTAGGTCTGGAGCTCCTCATCGGTCATCATACGATAACCCTTGCCAAAGACGTGCTCGGCCTTGCAGTCATTGAGCTCATGATCACCCGGGACAATGGCCACGACGGGCTTGCCCTCGGCGTCGATGAGTGCCAGCGACTTGCGCGTGCCGTTCTCGGGGAACCCAAAGAACTTTGCAACGGCCTCGATGGTGCCCATGCCCGGAGTCTCGACCTTGGTAAGCGTACCGTCGCCAGGACCCTCGGTCACAACGACCTTGGTGCTTGCGGCCTCATCGTCGGCAGCGAAGCCGCAATCGTCGCAGTAGACGAGCGAAGCCTCGCCGGCGTCGGCCAAAGCCATGTACTCGACGGAGGTATCGCCACCGATCTCGCCGGAGTCGGCAACAACGGGCAGAGCCTTGATGTAGCAGCGCTCGCAAATGTTGGCATAGGCCTGCTTCATCTTGTCGTACTCCTCCTGCAGGCTCTCCTGCGTGGCGGAGAAGCTGTAGGCGTCCTTCATGATGAACTCGCGGCCGCGCATCAGGCCAAAGCGGGGACGGAACTCGTCGCGGAACTTATCCTGGATGTGGTACAGGTTAACGGGCAGCTGTTTGTAGGAGCGCAGCTCGTTGCGCACCAGGGCCGTGACGGTCTCCTCGTGCGTGGGGCCCAGAACGAACTCGCGACCATGACGGTCGTCAAAGCGCACAAGCTCCTTGCCATAGGCGTCGATGCGGCCGGACTCGCGCCACAACTCGGCGTCGACCATGATAGGCATCATAAGCTCCTGGGCGCCGGCAGCGTCCATCTCGTCGCGCACGATCTTCTCGATCTTACGGATCGAGCGCCAGGCAAGCGGCAGGTAGGAATACAGGCCGGCGGCCTCCTTGCGGATCATGCCGGCACGGAGCAGCAGGCGGTGACTGGCGAGCTCAGCGTCCGCCGGATCCTCTTTAAGCGTCGGCGCATAGAGCTTAGACATATACATTGCTCGGGTCATTTATTTCTCCTCAATAAGCTTGTCGACCTCTGCCATAAGCGCGTCGACAATTTGGTCCTCAGCTACTTTACCAATGATCTGGCCATGCGAAAAGAGCAAGGCCTGACCACGTCCGCAAGCAACGCCCAGGTCGGCATCAGAAGCCTCGCCGGGGCCATTAACGGCACATCCCATAACGGCAATCGAAAGCGGCGCGGTATAGTTCTTAAGCCGCTCGGTTACTTCCTCGGCAATGGGAATAAGGTTAACCTGACAGCGGGCGCACGTGGGGCACGAGACAATCTCGGGGCCACGGCGACGCAGGCCCAACGACTGCAGAATACCCCAGGCAACCGGCGGCTCCTCAACCGGATCGGCTGTGAGCGACACACGCATGGTGTCGCCAATGCCTTCGGAAAGCAAGATACCCAAGCCTACAGAGCTCTTGATGGTGCCCTGAAGCTTGGTACCCGCCTCGGTTACGCCCAGGTGAAGCGGAACGTGGGGAATCTCACGCGACAGGGCTCGATAGGTATCGAGCGTCGTTTGCACGCTATGGGCCTTGGCCGAAAGCACAATGTTCGTAAAGCCGCGGTCCTCAAAGTGCTTGACGAAGCGCTCGCTCGACATCACGAGCTTTTCGGGCTGCGTGAGGTCTTCGCGCTCGGCGATATCCTGCTCAAGCGAGCCCGCGTTCACGCCAATGCGAATCGCGCACCCAGCGGCACCCGCAGCATCAATCACCGCGTCAACCTTGGCCCAATCGCCGATATTGCCGGGATTGATGCGAAGCTTGGCGGCACCAGCCTCGACGGCGCCGATGGCCAGCTTATGGTTAAAGTGAATATCGGCAACGATCGGCACCGGAGACTCGGCACAGATGGTGCGAAAACCCTCAAGCGCGGCCTCGGTGGGCACGCTCACGCGCACGATATCGCAGCCAGCCTGCGCCAACGCGCACACTTGCGCAAGCGTTGCCTGGGCATCAGCGGTATCGGTGCAGGTCATGGACTGAACCACGACCGGAGCGCCGCCACCGATCTGCACGCCGCCCACATGCACGGGGCACGTCAACTCGCGAGGCAAAGGATGGGATAAAGACAATCCAAACACTCCCCTACAGAATAAATCGAAGGATGTCGGAACGAAGCATATAGACAAACAGCAGCACAAAGAGCGCGATGCCCACATAGCTCACAATCGTCTGGACCTTGAGCGGAAGCTCGCGGCCAGCAATCTTTTGAATGATCTCGATGACCAGCTTGCCGCCATCGAGTGGTGGGATGGGCAGCAGGTTCATAAAGCCAAGCGAGAACGAAATGAGGGCGGCAAACGAAAGGAACGTGGCAGGGCCGGCAGCAGCAGCCTGTGAGGACATAACGCTAATGCCCACGATCGAAGAAGACTGATCGAGAATCTCCATCGTATGCTGCGGCTGGAGCAGGCGCATCACGCCCTCCGCTGTCTGCACGACATAGGAGAACGAAAGTCGAGCCGACGTGATGGGGTCTAAACGGACCACCTGCGTAGAGGCATACACACCTAGGCGCTCGTCCTCTTTGAGCGCAACCGCGGTCGAATGCTGCTTGCCGTCACGCTCGTACTCGATGGCGATATCGTCCTTACCGGCAGCCTTACCGATGGCATCGTAAACGTCCATCCAGGTAGAGCACGATACTCCGTCAACCGAAAGGATCGCGTCGCCGCCCTCGATACCCGCCTTGGCGGCAATAGACCCCTCGTCAACCTGACCGATCACGTTGGTATCCATCGGCACGGTGACACCCGCAATAGAGTAGATGCTCATAAGCAGCAAAAAGCCCGTCAGGATATTGACGAGAATGCCCGCGAGCAGCATAAAGGCGCGCTTGAGAAAGCCCTGGCCAAGATAGGTGTGCGAACGCTCTTGTGCAAGGAACTCGGCCTCGCCGCACGGCAGCTCCCACACATCGCCCTCGGTAGTCGCATGCTCTCGATCGAAACGGCGGCCGTCAAAGGTGGTGTAACCCGCCGCATCTCGTGGCAGCGTCTGATACTTGGTGGGATAGTAGCTCGGCGAGGGCTTCTCCCCTTCCTCATACCAAGGCGCGATAGAGCCCCAACCCAAGAGCAAGGCGCATGCCTCGAGCACATCCTCCTCGGAAAGCTCGAGCTCGACAGCAAGGTCGGCCACGGTCACGCGACCATGACGGTAGATAGCCGCGAGCACGCGATCGGCGCACGAGACATCGGTCGGATCCATACCGCAGATGGCAGCGTAGCCACCCAGCAGCAGCGGGGTCACGCCAAACTTGGTTCCAATGCGACGCGACGTGTAATGGATGTCAAAGCGGCACGGCAGGCCCAAAAAGAACTCGGTCACACGGACGCCGCAGGCACGCGCCGCCAAAAAGTGGCCGCCCTCGTGCAAAAACACGAGGACGGAAAGCATCAGCAGGCCCCAAAAGACCGATGAAAGAACGCTCAGAACAGTATCCATAAAACGAAAAAGCAATCCTTATGGGTTAGGAACGGGTTGCGGCGAGCGCCTGCGCAGCCTTTTCACGCGCCCACGCATCGATGTCGCGAAGCTGCTCAAACGAATCGACCGCCTGCATATCGTGGGCATCCATGCAGGATTCCACAATGCAATCGATATCGGTAAAGCTGCAGCCATCGTGCAGGAAGGCATCGACGGCGACCTCGTTGGCGGCATTGAGCACGCACGGCATGGTGCCACCCGTCTTGCCGGCACGTTCGGCCAGTGCCAGACAGCGGAAGGTATCCATGTCGGCAGCATCAAACGTGAGCTGCCCCAGCTCGCGGAAATCGATACGAGGCGCCGGGGTATCCCAACGCTCGGGATACGAGAACGCGAACTGGATGGGAATACGCATGTCGGAAGCACCGAGATGCGCCATCACGGAGCCGTCGGCAAACTCGACCATAGAGTGAATCTTGGACTGACGCTGCACGACCACGTTAATGAAATCGAGGTCGCAGTTAAACAGATGCATGGCCTCAATGCGCTCAAGGCCCTTGTTCATGAGGGTGGCGGAGTCGATGGTGATCTTGGCACCCATGGCCCACGTGGGATGTGCGAGGGCATCGGCACGCGTCACGCGATTGAGCTCGTCGCGCGTACGGCCAAAGAACGGACCGCCCGAGCAGGTAAGCCAAATACAATGAGCCTCGCGCGGGTCCTCCCCCAGATAGCACTGGTAGATGGCGGAGTGCTCAGAGTCGACTGGAATAAGCTGGCCCGGTTGTGCCAACGGCATAAGCAAGTCGCCACCGACGACGAGGGACTCCTTGTTGGCAAGGGCAAGGCGCTTATTAGAGGTCAAGGCCGCATGGCTCGCCTCGAGACCGGCGGCGCCCACAATAGCAACGAGCACGCAGTCGACATCGTCGCGACGCGCGAGCTCGCAAACCGCCTGCGCGCCAACGCCGAGCTTCGTTCCCTCGGGCAACTCCTGCAGCACGGCGTCATCGCCGTGAGCGACATCGGCCACGGCAACCGCCGGAACCGAGAACTCGCGGGCAGCGGCAACGAGCTCAGAGGTGCTGGAATTAACGGACAGCGCCGTCACCTGCAGGCGATCAGCATGCTGACGGCACACATCGAGTGCCTGGGTGCCGATAGAGCCCGTACAACCCAGGATGGCAACACGGAGGCGTCCATCGGGGCCATACGTCGTCTGGAATGACATTACAGCACGCCTCCGATCATCAAAAGCAGCTGAGCGGTAATGCAGCCAAAGATAAGCGAGTCGCTACGGTCGAGCATGCCGCCATGGCCCGGGATAAGGTTGCCGGAATCCTTGACGCCCACGCCACGCTTGATGCGCGACTCGATAAGGTCGCCGATAACGCCCAAAATGGACACGACCACGCCGCACAGCAGCGCATAGGGCAGGCTGAGCTTGTAGAAGTGCGTCGCCCACAGAATGAGCCAAATCAAAACCGAGCCCAGGATGCCGCCGACAAACCCCTCCCAGCTCTTTTTGGGAGAGATCTTGGGAACCATCTTGTGCTTGCCGATACGGCTGCCCACAATGTAGGCAAACGAATCGGAGACCCAAAGGGACGCGCAAACGCCCACTGAAAGCAGGGCGCCGGCAAAACCGGGCACGGCATCGCGCAGCAGCACGATAGCCGACAGCATAAAGCCAGTGTAGATGGGACCCATGAGCGTCACGGCCACATCGGATATGCGGGTACGCGGCGACCAGACATACCAAATGCCCACAGCGAGCATCAGGGCAAAAAGCAGGGCATTCAGCAACATCGAATCGCCCAACGCCGACAGCGGAAAGAGTACGGCGGCAGCGATACCCATGCGCTCGTTAGCCATCTTGCCATCGAGCCTCGTCATACGGAAAAACTCATAACAGCACAGACCGCTCATGACGGAAACAAAGATGGCAGTGGGCACGATACCCAAAACCAGGCACAGGATAAAGACAACGGCGTAGACGATACCGGCGGCGGCACGGGTAACAAAGCCCGCCAGCCACGAACCGCTGCCGCTCTTCGCTGCAGGCGCTCCCGCAGTGGCAGCTTTACGCGCAGGCGTCTTGGGAGCAGATGCCTTGGGACGATCGGACACGATTAAGCCTCCTCGGTCTTGCTCAGTCCACCAAACCTACGGTCACGGCCCTGATAGGCCAAAATGGCGTCGACAAGGCCCCAACGATCAAAGTCGGGCCAATAGGTATCGGTGACGTAGAATTCGGAATAAGCCACCTGCCACAGCAGATAGTTCGAAAGGCGCAGCTCACCAGAAGTGCGAATCACAAGCTCAGGATCGGGAAGGCCGGCGGTATAGAGGTGGGAAGCCACCATGTCGTCATCAATTGCGCCAGGATCGATCTTACCGGCGGCAGCGTCGAGTGCGATCTGACGGACAGCGCGGGTAATCTCGGCACGCGCGCCGTAGTTGACGGCAAGCGCCAGCGTCATGCCGGTGTGATTGGCGCACTCGGCAAGACCGCGTTCAAAAACGTCGCGGGTCTTCTTGGGCAGCGCGGAAATGTCACCCAAAAAGACAACGCGCACGTTTTCGCGCTTCAGAAGCGGCAGCTCGTCGATAAACGTCTTGGCAAACAGGTGCATCAAGACGTTGACCTCATGCTGCGGGCGGTTCCAGTTTTCGGTAGAAAACGCATAGGCCGAAAGCACGTCGACGCCCAGACGCACGCAGGCGGTAATAATCTCACGAAGGGAGACGATACCCGCCTTGTGGCCCTCGGTGCGTGCAAGACCGCGCGATGTGGCCCAACGACCATTGCCGTCCATGATGCACGAGATATGGTGCGGAATGTTATTGAGGTCAAGGTCGGAAAAACCGACGCCCGCAGGGGCGTCGGCAAAGTACTCGACCAGTTTATGCTCGTCGTATTGCACCTTAGATCTCCATGACCTCGGCTTCTTTTTCCTTCAGAAGCTCCTCGACCTTGGCGACATACTCATCGGTGTGCTTCTGGACCTTGGCCTGCTCGCGACGGACATCGTCCTCGGTGAGCTCCTCATCGCGCTCAAGCTTGTTGTTGAAGTCGCGACGGATGTTACGGATAGACACCTTGGCCTGCTCGGCGTACTCGCGGCACTCCTTGACGAGCTCGCGACGGCGCTCCTCGGTGGGAGCCGGGAACGGCAGACGAACGACGGTGCCATCGGAGTTGGGGGTAATACCCAGATCGGAAGCGCCGATGGCCTTGACGATAGCGTTGATGAGTGCCTTGTCCCACGGCTCGATGAGCAGCATGTGGGCCTCGGGGGTCTTGACGGCGGCAACCTGCGTGACCGGCGTGGGAACACCGTAATAATCGACGGTGATGTCGGACAGAATGTTGGCATTGGCGCGGCCGGTACGGACCTTGGAGAAGTTATGCTTGAGGGACTCGAGCGACTTGTCCATATGGGCGGTGATGTTCTCTGCCATGCTTAATCCTCCTGATAGACGAGCGTGCCGACGGGCTCACCCGCGAGCGCGCGCTTGACGGTGTCCTCGCCATCGATGTTGAGGACCAAAATCGGCATACGGTTATCCTGGCACAGTGCCGTAGCGGTGGAATCCATAACCTGCAGACCGCGGACGAGAACCTCGTGATAGGTAATCTTGTCAAAACGGACGGCATCAGCGCACTTGACGGGATCCTTATCGTAGATGCCGTCAACCTTGGTGGCTTTAATCAGAATCTCGGCGCCGATCTCGCACGCACGAAGAGCCGCGGCGGTGTCGGTCGTAAAGTACGGATTGCCCGAACCGGCGGCAAAAATAACGACGTTGCCCTTGGAAAGGTGGTTGATGGCGCGACGGCGAATATAGGGCTCGCAGATCTCGTTCATCTGGATAGCGCTCATCACGCGGCAGGGAACATCGTTATGCTCGAAGGCATCCTGCAGGGCGAGCGCGTTCATAACGGTTGCCAGCATGCCCATGTAATCGGCCTGAGCACGCTCCATGCCACCGGCAGCGCCTGCCATGCCGCGGAAAATATTGCCGCCGCCGACAACGACGCCGACCTCATGGCCAACGGCGAGCAGCTCCTTGACCTGCTTAGCAAGATGGTCGGTAACCTTGGGGTCGATGCCATATTGGCCGTCGCCCATCAGCGCTTCGCCGGAAAGCTTAAGAAGCACGCGTTTATATCGGATGTCGGACAAAGCGATCCTCCTTTAGATTGAACTCTCAACATTCTATCAAAGGCTCTAAGAAGAGCCATGAAAAAGCAGGCTGTGAGTAAAACCCACAGCCTGCTCATTACCAGCTACAAGAGCTTATTTACTCGCCACGAACCAGACGGTCAAAGGCAACGACGGTAATGGTGTCGCCGAGCTCCTTGGAGACCTGCTCAGCGTACTTCTTGATGGTGAGGGAGCTGTCCTTGATGAACTCCTGCTCGGTGAGCACGGACTGCTTGTAGAACTTCTCCAGACGGCCGACAGCCATCTTCTCCTGGATAGCCTCGGGCTTACCGGACTCGGCAGCCTGAGCCATGTAGATCTGCTTCTCGTGCTCGACGGTCTCGGCCGGAACCTGATCGCGGGTAGCACAGATCGGGGCGACGGCGGCAACCTGAAGGGCAACGTCGTGAGCGAAGGTCTTGAAGGACTCAGCCTGAGCGGTCTCGGCCTTCTCGAAGGCGAACTCGACGAGGACGCCGATCTTACCACCCATGTGGATGTAAGAAGCGAGCGCGCCGTTCTCGGCCTTGCGAGCAGCGAAGCGGGAGATCTTCATGTTCTCGCCCATGATGTGAATCATCTCGGTGAGCTCGGAGGAAACGGTCTCCTCGCCCATCGGCTTCTCGAGCAGAGCGTCGACGTCAGCAGGCTCGGTGGTGGCGACAACCTCGGCGACCTTGGAAGCAAAGCCGGTGAACTTGGCGTTGGAGCCAACGAAGTCGGTCTCGCAGGAGAGCTCGAGCAGAGCGCCGGTCTTGCCATCCTCGGAGACGAACGCGGCGACAGCGCCCTCGTTGGTCTCACGGCCAGCCTTCTTGGCAGCCTTGGCAAGGCCGTTCTTACGCAGAACGTCGACAGCGGCGTCCATGTCGCCGTCAGCCTCGACGAGAGCCTTCTTGCACTCCATCATCGGGGAGTCGGTCATCTCGCGGAGCTGCTTGACCATAGCGGCGGTAATCTGGGCCATTGTGGTTCCTTTCAAAGAGATGAAAAAGAATTAACTAAGACTGATTTACTCGGCCTTGGGCTCAGCGGCCATCTCGGCCTCGGAGACCTGCTCCTTGCCGGAGCCAGCGAGGCAGGCGTCAGCCATGAGCTCGCACATAAGGGTGACAGCGGAGATAGCGTCATCGTTGCAGGGGATGCCGTACTCGACCTCGTCGGGATCGGAGTTGGTGTCGATCAGAGCGACGACGGGGATGTTCAGGCGCTGGGCCTCCTTGATGGCGTTCTCCTCGCGCTTGGTGTCGATGACGAAGAGAGCCTGGGGCAGACCCTTCATGTCGCGGGCGCCACCGAGGTTGGTCTGGAGCTTGGTGAGCTCCTTGCCGAGAACAGCCTGCTCCTTCTTGGGCAGAACAGCCATGCGGCCGTCCTCGACCATGGCCTCGAGCTCCTCCATGCGGTTGATGCGGGAGCGGATGGTGACGAAGTTGGTCAGCATACCGCCGAGCCAACGCTGGTTGATGTAAGGCATGTTGGCGCGCTCAGCAGCGTTCTTGACGGCCTCCTGAGCCTGCTTCTTGGTGCCGACGAACAGCACGTTGCCACCCTTGGCGACGTTCTTGACGAAGGTGTAGGCCTGGTCGGCGTCGAGGATGGTCTGCTTGAGGTCGAGGATGTAGATGCCGTTGCGCTCACCGAAGATGAACGGCTTCATCTTGGGGTTCCAGCGACGGGTCTGGTGACCGAAGTGGCAGCCGGCCTCGAGCAGGGTGCGGATATTAATCTTGGTAGCCATGTTAAACCTCCTGTGGTTTGCCTCCGCGCGGGGTCATCCTCCAAAACCAACCCGGACATGTGCTACCAAAGCCCGGGCACCACGGTATGAAGTAGCCGCGCGTGCGTGATAAAAACATGTTGCCGTGAAGCAACCCGATGAATGATAGCAGGAATGCCTCTTCCTGCCAACCCGCAATCAAAACCACACACCTGAGTGCGGCGCGGGACGTCCCAGCCACTATTCGCCGCGGGGATGGGCTTGAGCCACGGCACGTTTAAGCCGATCGGGTGTGAGATGCGTGTAGATCTGCGTCGTGGACAGGTTCGCATGACCTAGCAGCTCTTGAACCGAGCGCAGGTCCGCACCGCCCTCGAGCAAGTCGGTCGCAAAGGTATGGCGCATCGCATGCGGGGCGATGTCAGCCGGAATGCCGGCGAGCGTCGCCAGCGTATGGAACCGCCGCCGGAGCATCGCGGCGCTCATGCGATTGCCGCGCGCCGATATAAGCAGCGGATGCGGCCCGGTAGCGAGGTCGCGGCGCTTTGCCCGAGCGAGCAACTCCGGCCTCCCCTCTTCAATATAGAGACGCGTCACATCGAGCGCACGACGATACAGAGGGACGATACGCTCCTTGCTCCCCTTGCCCCACAGGCGCAGCGTGCGCTCGGACCATGAGATGGATTCCACATTGAGCGCCGCAAGCTCTGAGATGCGGGCACCCGAGGCATAGAGCAACTCGAGCATCGCCGCATCGCGCAGTCCCGCGGGTGTTGAGGTATCGGGGGCTTTGAGGAGTGCCTCCACCTGTTGGGTCGTCAGCACACCGGGCAGATCGCGCGGGAGCTTGGGCGAGGATATTGCCGAGACCGCATCGCCCTCGACAATCCCCTCGACAGCCATCCACCGATAGAGTGAGCGAATGGCAGACAGGTGTGCCGCAAGGGTCCGAGCCGCCACCTGGCCACGCGACAGCTCGGCCAAATAGGAACGAACGGTCCGTACGTCGGCGGCGCGAGCGTCGATGCCCTCGCGTTCGCACCAGGCAGCAAAGCGCTCCAGCCTCGAGCCATAGGCCGTCACCGTGTTGGGAGAAAGTCCCTCGACGCGTGCGATATAGGCGATAAACGAGTCGACGGTGTCGTACAGGTCAAAGGCTATGACCGGTCGCCTCCAAACAGATCGGGGCGAGTAGCCAGATAGGCGTCAAGGGCCTCGAGCGCACGGTCCGCATAGGCCTGGTAGCGGTCGCGCTTGCTGCGGCGCTTACCATCCTCGAGTGGCGGCACCAGGCCAAAGTTGACATGCATGGGCTGATAGCCCACGGTGGCAGGATCGGTCGCATAGCCCACGAGCGCACCCAGGGCGCCCACGCGGGGCAACTCGACGCCCGCGGCACCGATAGCCTCGGCATAGGTGTTGAGCGCCGCGAGCAGACCTGTCGCCACGGCTTCCATGTACCCCTCGGTGCCGGTGATCTGACCAGCCAGGCGCACGCCGGTACCGGGCACGGCAAAGGTGCCATCGAGCACGTGCGGAGCGTCGATAAAGGTATTGCGGTGCATGACACCGTAGCGGAAGAACTCAGCGTTCTCCAGGCCCGGCACCATATGGAAGACGCGCTTCTGCTCGCCAAAGGTCAGGTTGGTCTGGAAGCCCACCAGATTATAGGCGGTCTTCTCCTTGTTCTCGGCACGCAGCTGAATCGCCGCCCAGGGGCGACGTCCGGTACGCGGGTCGGTGAGGCCGACGGGCTTCATGGCGCCAAAGCGAATAGCATCCTTGCCGGTGCGTGCAACCTCCTCGGCAGGCTGGCAGGCCTGGAACAGATCGCCGCCCTCAAAATCCTTGAGCACCACGCGGTCTGCCGTGGTAAGCGCCTCGATAAAGGCCTCGTACTCCTCCTTATTGAGCGGAGCGTTGAGATAGTCGCCACTCCCCTGCTCCTCGTAGCGCGACTGCGAGAACAGCACGTCCATATCGAGCGTGGAGGCATCGACGATCGGCGCCGCCGCATCAAAGAATGCCAGGGCATCGCCACCGACGAGCTTCATAACCTCTTCACTCAGCGCCGGTGAACACAGCGGGCCCGCGGCAATGACCACATGACCCTCGGGAATCTGCGTGACCTCGCCGTGCACGACCTCGATATTGGGACGGGCGGCAACCTCAGCCTCAACAAGCTCGGAAAACGTAACGCGGTCGACCGCCAGGGCGCCACCGGCGGGAACAGCGGAGCGATGGGCGCAATCGAGCAGGACTGAACCCATGCGCTCAAGCTCGGCCTTCAGCAAACCAGCCGCGGAATCCGGACGGGTCGACTTAAACGAATTGGAGCAGACGAGCTCTGCCAGGTGATCGGTATGGTGAGCCGGGGAGCTCACCTGGGGGCGCATCTCGCACAGCTTTACGGCAAACCCGCGGTCTGCCAGCTGGATCGCGCATTCCGAACCCGCCAGACCGCCACCGATAACCGTCACCTGATCGAACTGCATCTGCAAACACCTTTCTAATTGACACGTTTTCCATTGTGACCGAAGGGCGTCTGGGCGTGAAGGGCAAACTTGGAGGGCGCATACCTTCCATCCATCATGCGCTCGATAAGGCCCTCGAGTTCAAGCGAACCCAAGAGTTTGAGTACGCCGACAGCATCGAGTGAGACGAGCGCCGCGATGTCGTCGACCTTGAGCGGAGAGGCGATGAGCGCATGCATCACGGTCTGCTGTGTTGGATTCAGGTCGGCAATGCCGGGAGCATCGGGGCGCGAGTAGCGCAGGGTGCCGTATATGCGAGAGATAGCCATCTCGATGGACTCCTCGTCGACAATGCAGCAGGCACCGTTCGCAATGAGGTAATTCGTGCCCCGCGACTCGGGCGATAGGATCGACCCCGGCACGGCAAGAAGTTCGCGCCCCAAATCCATAGCAGCCTCGGCTGTAGAAAACGTCCCGGAAGGCATACCCGCCTCGGATACAAAGAGGGCTTGCGACAGGGCCGCGATCACGCGATTGCGACGCGGAAAGGCAAACTTGCGCGGACCCATGCCCCACGGAGAGATCGACACGACCGCGCCGCCCGTATCGAGCGTGCGCGTAATAAGCCCCGCGCTCGAACGCGGGTAGACCACGTCGGCGCCCGTCCCCAGCACCACGACGTGTTTGCCGCCGGCGTTGGCCGCAGCCCAACCCGAGGCCTGGTCACAACCGACCGCACCGCCCGAAACTACCGTCACTCCCGCCTCAACCGCCACCTTCGCCGCAAGCTCTGCCACGGCAAGACCATACGGCGAGGCCTTTCGCGCACCGATGATGGAGAGCGCGGGCGTCGAAAGCGCCTCGGGGTTGCCGCGCACATAGAGCGTCTGAGGTACATCAGAAAGCTCCAAAACGGTCTCGGGATACAACGCGTCACCTGGATGCAGCTCGAAGGTCCCCTCAGCCATCATTGGTCCCTCCTTCCCTGGTACATCGCCGCCTCGAGCACGTGGTCCTGCGTCACCTGCTCGCTCTCGGCGACATCTGCGATCGTGCGCGCAATGCGGACAAGGCGCACGATGCCACGCCCTGTGAGATGCGTGCGCTTCGACAGGCCGAGCACACACTTCTCCGCCGCATCATCGAGCTCAAAGGTCGAAACGACGCCGTCAATGGACCGAGTCTCGTCATCCTCGGCCTCGGCATCCGCATCGTCCATGCGGGATTCGCGCCAAGCGCGAAAGGCGCGACCGCGCACAACGTAGTCACGTAACTCGGCCGACGACACGCCCTCCGCACCCTCGATAATCACTTGAGGGTCGGGACGGGTCACATCGATCATCATGTCGATACGGTCGGCCAAAGGACCGCGCAGTTTAGACCGATAGCGCTCGACCATCGCCGCCGAGCAGCGACACGGCACCTCGCGATCGCCCAAAAAGCCGCAGGGGCAGGGATTGCTCGCAGCCAGCAGCTGAAAGCGCGACGGGAAGGTAAAAGCCCCGTCGACGCGTACGATCCTCACGTAGCCGCGCTCGATGGGCTGACGCAGCGTCTGCAGCACGCCAGTGGGAAACTCGGCAAGCTCGTCCAAAAAGAGCACGCCGCCATGAGCAAGGCTGATCTCACCCGGGTGCACCGGGCGCCCGCCGCCGATAAGGCCTGCGGTCGAAATACTGTGGTGGGGACTGCGGAAGGGGCGGTGCCCCGCCAACAAGCCATCAATGTTCTCACCCAAAACCGAATGGATGCACAGTGCCTCCTGCTGATCCTCAACGGAAAGCTCGGGCAGGATGCCGGTCATACGGCGTGCGAGCATCGTCTTGCCCGATCCCGGAGACCCGATCATGAGCAAGCCGAGTTCTCCTGCCGCCGCAAGCGCCATGCCGCGTTTAGCGACTTCCTGCCCCAGCACGTCTGCATAGTCGAGCTCGGGCTCAAAGGTCGCCTCGACACCCTCGGAATCCAAGTAGTGCCGTGCGGCATCGCCCATGCCGTGAGCAAGCTGAGACAGATGGTCGATAAAGCCGCAATCTACGCCCGCGAGTGGCACATGCTGGTCGGACCTGCCGGCGATAAAAGACAGCCCCTTGTCGCGAGCCAATAGCTGAAACGCCACCTCGCCCTTGACGGGAAGCACCGTACCGTCCAGACCAAGCTCACCTGCGATAAGGCAGCGATCGAGGTTGTCACGGGGAATCTGCTCATCGGCCGCTAGAACCGCGATGGCGATGGGCAGGTCAAAGCCGCTACCGGTCTTGCGGATATCGCCGGGTGCCAGGTTAACGGTAATGCCCGAGCGCGGGATCTCGAACCCGGCGGAGCGCATCGCGCAGCGAATACGACCGCGTGACTCCATCACCTCCATACTCGGGATGCCGAGCATCTGGATGCCCGGAACGCCACCGGCAAGCGAGACCTCGACCGTGACGTGAATCGCCTCGACGCCGCGGATGCAGGCCGCGTGAACGGCAAACGTCTCGAACGCCATCACGACACCTGCCAATCGAACGCGTTGTACTGATGCTCGATCTCGGCGATATGCCCGCCGCGGATGGTGACACCCACAGCATCGAAGCGAATCGCCTTGAGCGGATAATGCTCCATGAGATAGCAACTTGCGATGCGGCGGTAGCGGCGTTGCTTTTGGGCGTCCACGGCCTCCTCGGGAAAGACCCGCGTGGTGCAATCCAGCGAAACGCGTCTGGTCTTGACCTCGGCCATCACCACGACATCGTCGAGCTCATCGAGCAGCACCAGATCGGCCTCGCCCTCGGTGCAACGATAGCCCTGCTCCAGCAAGGTGTAGCCGCGCTCGTTAAAGTAGTCGATGGTGATCAGCTCGCCCAGCATGCCTAGCTCGCGGGGACTGAGTCCCTTGATAAACTCGGGCGTCATCGCCCCGGAGTCGAGCTCGCCGTTTTCCCAACGCTCCTTGAGCTGCTGCGTCTTGCTCTTTTTGCTTGCGGCACTCATGGGGTCTCCTTTCCCGCGCACTGCATTGCCCCGATGATGAGGGCACCTTTCATGCGGGTAAGTACCGGAAGCAAACCAAAAGCTGACCAAATGCCGTCAAAAAACGGGCCGTACGCAACAATGGTGTTGCATACGGCCCGCTACCAGCAGGTTTATAAAACCCCAGAGGTCCATGTCTCCACAATTGGCCTAGAAAAGGCGCTCAGTCTGCAGAAAGTTTCCGCAAAAGCTCACGCGGTGCAGCGGACAAAGTCCATGTTTGCGAATGGCCTCGATGTGCTCGGGGCTCGCATAGCCCTTCGACTCGGCCAGATGGTACTCGGGATACTCGGCGTCGTACTCGACCATCATCTCGTCACGCGTGACCTTGGCCATGATGGACGCCGCGGCGATGCAGGCGATCTTGGCATCGCCCTTCACCACATCGCGCTCGTTAGGAACGGCGCCCAAGGGGTTGCCATCCATAAGCACGCAATCGGGCTCGAGCCCCGTATCGGCCACGGCGCCCGCAACGGCGGTACGGATAGCACGGGCCATGCCCATCTCATCGATATCCTTAGGCGCGATATGGCAAAAACCGATCGCCGTCGCCACCTCGGCAATCTTCACTGAGAGCAACTCGCGGCGCGCCGGCGTGAGCTTTTTGGAATCGTTGATGCCCCAGACGCGCGGCTCCATAGGAAGGCAGACAGCGCATACCGTCAAAGGACCGGCCACCGATCCGCGACCCACCTCGTCGACACCAACGACCACTCCATCGCCGCCAAGCTCATGCATAAGCTCGTACATGTCATTGACGCGCTCGCGCTCGGCAAGCTCTTTGGCATGGCGTTTGAGGGCGCGTTCGCAAGCCTTGATCACCTGCTGGCGCGGGTCCTCGCGATAATGCTCCACGAGGGCGGGAATCTCCTCAAACGTGGCGCTCGCCAACTCACCGGCAACCTGCGATGCCGAAACCGAGCTCGTCATGTTGGCCATACCAGGCCCTCCTTGCATGCAAATCAGATAAAAAGAAGGGCCACCCGAAGGTGACCCTTGTGTCCAAACGAGTGGACAGACGCTGCGATCTTCTTAGCGCTTCTCGGGGATGCGAGCAGCCTTGCCCACCTTGTCGCGGAGGTAGTACAGCTTGGCGCGACGGACGCGACCATGACGAACGACCTCGAGCTTGGCGATCTTGGGGCTGTGAAGCGGGAAGGTACGCTCAACACCGACACCGAAGGACATCTTGCGGACGGTGAAGGTCTCACGGGCACCGGCGCCGGCCATGCGGATGACGTCGCCCTGGAAGACCTGGATGCGCTCGCGGTCGCCTTCCTTAATGCGGTAGTGAACCTTGACGTTGTCGGCGACGCGAACCTGAGGAATGTCCTCGCGGATCTGCTGACGCTCGATTGCGCGGATGTAATCCATGTGCAATTCCTTACTCTTCTAGAGGTGCCGTACCACCATGGCCGGCACGTAGTTGAACAAACGTATTCGAGTATACACGCGCGGGTTTCTGCTGCAAGAACAATTTTTTACGCAGACAAAAAGACAAAACCCGCACATGATAACCGCCCGTCTCACAAATGAGACGGGCGGCATGAAGGGGGGCTACACTAGGCGTCTACGCCCAAAACGTTAGGCGGGACGCTTGGCCTCGAGCTTGGCCTGGGCGGCAGCCAAGCGCGCGAGGGGCACGCGGTAGGGCGAGCAGGACACGTAGTCCACGTCGGCCACGTTAAACAGGCCCTTGATGGACTTGGGGTCGCCGCCGTGCTCACCGCACACGCCAAAGTGCATATCAGGGTTGGTGGCGCGGCCCTTCTCGACAGCCATGCGCACCAGTTCGAGTACTGCCGTGTCAATGGTCTCGAAGGGATTGTCCTTCAAGATCTTCTTATGCATGTACAGCGGGATGAACTTGGCCTCGGCATCGTCGCGGGAGAAGCCGAAGGTGGTCTGGGTGAGGTCGTTGGTGCCAAAGCAGAAGAAGTCGGCATGATGGGCGATCTCGTCAGCGACCATGCAGGCACGCGGCAGCTCGAGCATCGTGCCCACGGGAATATTGAGCTCGACGCCCTCTTCGTCGGAAACCTCGGCGATCACGCGCTCGATGACCTCGCGGGTCTGGACATGCTCGGCCGTGATGGAAACGAGCGGAACCATAATCTCGGGACGCGGGTCAACGCCCTCCTTGATAAGGCGGGCAGCAGCCGTGGCGACGGCGCGGACCTGCATGAGCGGCAGATCGCTAAAGACGACGGACAGGCGCACACCACGTAGGCCGAGCATCGGGTTGGACTCGACCATGCCGTCGATACGACGCAGGCGGGCGCGCAGGACGGCAAGCTCTTCCTCGCTGGCGTCAGCGGCTTCCTTCTTGGTGATGGCGACCTCGAGCTCGCGAGGATTATCCAGGAACTCATGAAGCGGCGGATCGAGCAGGCGGACGACCACATCGCGACCGGACATGGTCTTGAACATCGCCAGGAAGTCCTCGGTCTGAACCTTGAGCAGGTCGGCCAGGGCCTGCTGCTTCACGGCCTCATCGTCAGACAGGATAAAGCTCTGGATGATGTTCTTGCGGTCGCCCAGGAACATGTGCTCGGTGCGGCACAGGCCAATAGCCTCGGCGCCAAACTCGAGCGCGAGCGCGGCATCCTCGGGGCTGTCGGCGTTGACGCGCACATGGTTGGCATGGCCACAGGTCTCGTCCAGACGAATCTCGTCGGCCCAGGACAGGATGGTGTCCAGGTCGACGGTGAGCTCGGCCGAAACCAGATCGACGGCGCCGTCGACGACGATGCCCTGGGTGCCGTCGATGGAGATGACATCGCCCTCGTGCAGCACGCGGTCGCTGCCCTCGATGCGCACGACCTTCTCGGCGGCGTCGATGTGGAAGCGCTCGACGCCACAGACGCAGGGCGTACCCATACCGCGGGCAATAACGGCGGCATGGCTCGTCTTGCCACCGTGGCTTGTCAGAATGCCCTCGGCGGCAACCATACCCTTCAGGTCGTCGGGGTTGGTCTCCCAGCGAACCAGAATGACCTTGTGGCCCTCGGCGGAACGCGCGACGGCATCGTCGCTCGAGAACACGACCTCGCCCACGGCGGCACCGGGGCTGGCGTTCAGACCGCTGGCCAGCGCCTCGTACTTCTTGGAGGCGTCAAACTGCGGGTGCAGGAGTTGGTCGAGCTGCGCGGGATCGATGCGGCTCACGGCCTCCTCGCGGGTGATCAGGCCCTCCTCGACCATTTCGATAGCGATGCGCAGGGCGGCGGTGGCGGTGCGCTTGCCCACGCGGGTCTGGAGCATCCAGAGCTTGCCCTGCTCGATGGTGAACTCGATATCGCACATATCGCGGTAATGGTCCTCGAGCATCAGGAACACGCGCTCGAGCTCCTCACCTGCAGACTCGAGGCCCGGGGTGGCCTTGAGGTCGGCGATGGGCTCGGTGTTGCGGATACCGGCGACGACGTCCTCGCCCTGGGCGTTGACCAAAAAGTCACCGTAGAACTCCTTGGTGCCGTCGGCCGGATTACGCGTAAAGGCGACGCCCGTCGCAGAGGTCTCGCCCTTGTTGCCAAAGGCCATGGCCTGTACGTTGACGGCGGTGCCGAGGTCGTCGGAAATGCCATGCTGCTTGCGGTAGATGCAGGCACGCTCGTTCATCCAGCTGCCAAAGACGGCCTGGATTGCAAGGCGTAGCTGAAGCTCCGGGTCGTGCGGGAAAACGGGCTTGCCGTCAGCGACCTCGAGCTCGGGATACAGGGAGGCATCGACGTTCTCGGAGAAGATGCCCTTAAAGGTCTCGACGAGTTCCTGCAGGTCCTCGGCCGAAAGCTCGGAATCGACGCGAACGCCGGCGACCAGACGGGCCTGGGTCAGGGCGTTCTCGAACAGGTCGGCGTCAACGCCCATGACGACATTGGAAAACATCTGGATAAAGCGGCGGTAGCTATCCCAGGCAAAACGCGGGTTCTGCGTCTGCGCGATGAGGCCCTGGACGGAATCGTCATTGAGGCCCAAGTTGAGGACCGTGTCCATCATACCGGGCATGGAGAACGGAGCGCCCGAGCGAACCGACACGAGCAGCGGATCGGAGGCGTCGCCGAGCTTCTTGCCGCAGCGGGCCTCGAGGTCCGCCTCGGCAGCAACGATCTCATCGAGTGCGCCCCCGGGCCACACGTTGCCGGCACCGGAGTACTCGACGCAAGTCTGGCAGGTAATGGTAAAGCCACCGGGAACCGGCAGGCCGATGCGGCTCATCTCTGCAAGGTTTGCGCCCTTGCCGCCAAGCACGAAGTTCATGGACTTGTCGCCCTCAGTGACACAGGTGCCCTGGGCGTCGGTTCCAAAACGGTAAACCCTCTTGCAATCGCTCACGATACTTCCCCTTCCATGCACTTACGCGCACGACCGTGGTAACGAATCGACCCACCGGATGCGGGCCGTGAGGGAACTATACGGCGCGTTTTGGGCAGGCTTGAGCAGAGGGTGCGCGGTTTGGTAAACGTGCTAAAACTGGCGGTAAACGGTAGATAAAGGTGGTTACCTTATGAAGATACCACTGCAAGAGAAATGCAGGTCAGATGCAAGTTTCTTGCTAAATCGCTTTATCATTATCGTGCATTATTTTGAGGTAGTCTATTTAGGACGGGGCTTTTTAACTACTCCAATGAGCTAACTTTGCTGCACTCGACTGGCGGCGCGACGGACACGGGCTTCTTGGATTTCCTCCAAGTGACTGATGATCTCGGAGGCGCTCTCCTCGATTGCCTTGCCGTCGGTTCGCACCACAAAGCAGCCCAGGCGCTTCATAAGGGCGCGGGCTTCCTCGAGCTCGCTGCGCACGCTCTCGGGCTCGGCATAGGAGCCGGCGACGGCACGGGCGTAGTCATCGCCCAAGCGGCTATCGCGAATCCCGGAAATAACGTCGACGGTCGAAATTAAGCCGAACAGGCGCATCGGGTCAACCTCGTAAATCGACTTCGGCGGCTCCATGCCATGGGCCAAAGGAACATTGGCAACCTTGTAACCCTGATGGGCCAAATACATCGAAAGGGGCGTCTTGGACGTACGCGACACACCCAGCAGCACGATATCGGCACCCGACAGATCGTCGCAACCGCGCCCGTCGTCGTGCTCAACAAAATACTCCATGGCCTCGATGCGATGGAAATAGCGGTCATCGGTCTTGTGAATCACGCCTGCAACGCCCTTGGGCGACGCACCGATGAGCGACGACAACACGGCAAGTGTCGGGCCGATCAAGTCGACCGAGCGGATATGCAGCATACCCAGGTAATCGAGCACACGGGCGCGCAGCGCCGGGTCGACAATGGTGTGGAACACGGCAATATCGCGATGGTCCGCATCGACTCGCGGACCCACAAACGACTTAACCTGCTCCACCGAGGTCACCTTGGGCAGGCGCAAAAGATGAAAAGCCCCTTCATCAAATTGCCCGGACGCCGCAAGCACCACCTCACAAGCGGTATCACCGAGCGAGTCGGAGATAACGATAACGGTGGGACGAGCGGTGACCGGGCAATCCATGCGGGGCTCCTTTTGCGCTCTCGCGCAGGGTAGCTTACTTTTTGCGGGCAAGCTCACCGATGTTGGCGATGCCGGAGAAAACGGCCTCGAAGCGGTTGAGCAGCTTAAGGCGATTATCGCGGAGCTGCTCGTCCTTGTCCATGACCATGACCTCGTCAAAGAAGCGGTCGATGGGGGCGCGTAGGGCAGCCAGGGCGGCAAACGCGGCGGGATAATCCTCGGCAGCAAGGGCGGCATCGACAGCGGTCTGAGCGGCCTCGGAGGCATCGGCAAGCGCGAGCTCGACCTCGCCCATCAGGCTGCGGTCGTACTCCACGCCCAGCTCGGGCTTGGAGATATGCGCGGCGCGAGCATAGGCGGTCGCAAGGTTGTCGAACGTCTCGGCGTCGTTCTTGCGGGCCTCGTCGAGGGCGGCGCAGCGGGCGAAGAAGACGGACGGGGCGATGATGTGCACCGCAGAGACGGCGGCAACGGTATCGGCCGGGATCTTTTCGTCGCGGGCCATGCTCACCAGGCGGCCATGGAAGAAGTCGCGAACCTGCTGGGCGACCTCGGCGGCGTCGAACTCAATGCCCTGCTCGCTATAGAGCTCGAGGGCGAAGTCGATGAGCGATGTGGGGTCGATCGGCAGACGGTCGCGCAGGATGTTGATGATGCCGATAGCGGCACGACGCAGCGCGTAGGGGTCGGAGGAGCCGGTCGGGGGCTCGCCAATGGCAAAGATACCGGCGATGGTATCGAGCTTGTCGGCGCAGGCCACGATGCAGCCAGCGGTGCCCTCGGGCAGCTCGTCACCGGCAAAGCGGGGACGATAATGATCGCGAATGGCGTGGGCGACCTCGTCGTTCTCCCCCATCGCGGTGGCGTAGTAACCGCCCATCACGCCCTGCTGGCTCGTGAACTCGACGACGGCGTTGGATACCAAGTCGGCCTTGCACAGGTGCGCGGCGCGAGCGGCATCGGCGGCCAGGTGGGCGCCCAGATGGGCCTCGCGAGCGATGGCAAGCGCGAGTTGCTCAATGCGCTCGGACTTGGCGAGCACGCTACCGAGCTTCTCCTGGAAGGCGACCTTGGCCAGACGCTCGCGGAACTCGTCGAGGGAGATCTTCAGGTCCTCCTCGTAGAAGAACTTGGCATCGTCCAGACGGGCACGCACAACGCGCTCGTTGCCGTCGATCACGCGCTCGGCGTTCTCGGGCTTGCTGTTGGAGACGACCACGAACTCACGCGTGAGCTTGCCCTCGCCGTCATAGATCGGGAAGTAGCGCTGGTTGGTGAGCATGGACTCGCAGATGATCTCGTGCGGGACCTTGAGGAACTCCTCATCGAAGGTACCGACGAGCACCGTCGGCCACTCGCAGAGGTTGATGACCTCCTCAAAGACCTTCTTGGGCGTATCGACATGGCAGCCGGGACGGGCAGCCTCGACCTCGGCGATACCGGCAAGGATGGCCTCGCGACGGCGCTCGGCAGAAAGCACGCCGGCGTCCTCGAGCACCTGCTCGTAGACGGCGGGGCTGGCGACCACATGGTCACCGGGGCCAAGCACGCGATGACCACGCGTGGTGTTGCCACTCGTCACGTCGGCAAACGACACGGGCACAACGTCCTCGCCCAGAAGGCAGCAGATCCAGCGGACCGGACGCACGAACGTCGCGTGCTCGTGGCCCCAGCGCTGAGAGCGGTAGTTGGGCCACTGCAGGCCAGCGATAGTCTTCTCGCACAGGGCCGTCAGGATCGGGGTGGCCGGGGCGGAAGGGATGTTCTTCTCGGCAAAGACGTACTCACGGCCGTCGGTGTCCTCGCGACGGACCAGATCCTCGGCAGCCACACCGCACTTGCGGGCGAAGCCCTGGGCGGCCTTGGTGGCGTTACCGTCGGCATCGAAGGCGATGTTGACCGCGGGGCCGCGCTTGACCTCGTGAACCTCGTCGGTCGCGGTGGCGACGTCGGCAACGAGCGCAGCCAGGCGGCGCGGGCTCGAGATCACGCGGACCTCGCCGTGGGCCAGACCGGCCTCGTCGAGACCCTTGGCGATCATGGTGCCAAGCTGCTTGACGGCATTGTTCAGCGGTGCGGAGGGCATTTCTTCCGTACCGATCTCAAACAGGAAATCCTTAGCGTCTGCCATGGCTTACGCCACCTCGCCTTCCTGATCGGCATTCTCGTTGACTCCGGCGACCTCGGCCATGTAGGCCTCGCAGCACGCCTTGGCGACGGCGCGGACGCGCAGGATGTAGTTGGCACGCTCGACCGCGGACAGGGCGCCGCGAGCATCGAGCAGGTTGAAAGCGTGGCTGCACTTCATGACGCAGTCATATGCCGGCAGCGGCAGCTTGCGCTCCAGGCAGGAATGGCACTCGGCCTCATAGTCGTCAAACTTCTGACGCATCATCTCGACGTTGGCGACCTCAAAGTTATAGGCACTGAACTCGCGCTCGTTCTCGAGGAACACGTCGCCATAGGTCATGGGCGTGCCGTCGGGCAGGTAGCTCCACACCAGGTCGTAGACCGAGTTAACGCCCTGGGCGTACATGGCGATACGCTCCAGGCCGTAGGTGATCTCGACGGGCACGGGGTCGACCTCGATACCGCCCACCTGCTGGAAGTACGTAAACTGCGTGACCTCCATGCCATTGAGCCAGACCTCCCAGCCAAGGCCCCAGGCGCCGAGCGTCGGGCTCTCCCAGTCGTCCTCGACAAAGCGGACGTCATGGTCGTTGGGGTCCAGACCGATAGCGGCAAGAGACCCCAGGTAGAGCTCCTGGGCGTTAACCGGAGAAGGCTTGATGAGCACCTGGAACTGATAGTAGTGCTGCATGCGGTTGGGGTTCTCACCGTAGCGGCCGTCGGCGGGACGGCGGCAGGGCTGCGCATAGCAGGTGCGCCACTCGGCGGGACCGAGCGAGCGCAGCGTGGTCGCGGTATGGAAGGTACCGGCACCGACCTCGGAGTCATAGGGCTGCATAATGACGCAGCCCTGCTCGCCCCAGTACTGCTGGAGGCGCAGGATGATGTCTTGGAAGGAAAGCGATGAAGCGTTCATGCCTCTAATATCCCCTCGTCGAAACGATTACACGGTTAGGTACTGTACTATAGCGGTTTTTAGTCGATAGCGCCGATGCGGTTGAGCGGCCAGTAGCGAACGAGTGCCACGGCCATTAAATCGGAGCGGTCGACCGGCCCAAAATAGCGGGAGTCGGCTGAGTTCTCTCGGTTGTCGCCCATCACCCACACACACCCGTCGGGGACGGTGTAGGGATAGCTCACCTGAGCGCCGGGCGCTTGAACCGAAAGCGGCCAGCTCATGCCCGCCGTATAGTCCTCGTCGAGCGCCTGGCCGTCAACGACCACCTTGCCGTCCTGCAGGTCGACCGTCTGGCCGGCCGTGGCAATAACGCGCTTGACAAGAACATCATGCTCGGAGGTGCCATCGGGGTTGTGAAACACCACGATATCGCCCTGCTTGACGGGCTGACCGAGCTCGAGGCTCACCTTTTGCGCCAGGATCTGGTCGCCAATCTCGATTGTGTCCTCCATAGAGCCGGTGGGCACCACAAAGGGCTCGACCACAAAGGTGCGGATCAGGAAGGTGGCGGCGAGCGCGATTAGAATGACCAAAACCCATTCCAAGGCGCCCCGCAAAGTGAAAACGGACCTCTCGCCAAAATCATGTTCAAGATGAACTCGTTGGCGGCCTTTATTGTCCTCTATGTTATTCACCTCTTCCAGAAAGCAAATCCTGCGCGTAAGCACGCTCCTCGGGCGTGAGCCGCGCTGTCTCGATCAGGTCGGGACGCCAGCGGCAGGTGCGCTCGATGGCATTCTTACGGCGCCAGGCATCGACCTTGGCGTGATCGCCGCTCACAAGCACCGGCGGCACGCCCTCGCCGTTGAACTCGGCGGGGCGGGTGTACTGCGCGTACTCGAGCAGTCCTCCGTCCTCGGCGGTCGAGAACGACTCGTCCACATTGCTCATCTCGTCGCCCAGGGCGCCGGGAATCAGGCGTACGACGGCATCGGCAACGACCATGGCAGGCAGCTCGCCGCCCGTAAGCACGTAGTCGCCGATCGACAGACGCTCATCGGCATACGCATACGCACGCTCGTCGACGCCCTCGTAGCGACTGCACACAAACAGCAGGCGCTCACTTTTGAGCAGGCGCTCGGCCACATGCTGCGTAAAAGGCTCGCCACAGGGGGTAAAGAACACAACCGTGGGCTTGGGACCCTCGGAGCTAATAGCCTCGATGGCCTCTGCGATAGGCTCGACCTTCATGAGCATGCCCTGCCCGCCGCCGTACGGCTCGTCATCGACGGTACGATGGCGGTCGTGCGTCCAGTCGCGCAGGTTATACGCCTTAAAATCAAAAAGGCCGGCCTTGCGGGCGCGGCCCAAGATCGATGTGGACATGACGGGCTCAAACATCTCGGGAAAGACCGAAAGGGTCTCGATCAGCATGTTTTCCTCCCTACTTGTCCATATCGATCAGGCCGTCCATAACGTGGACGGAAATTGTTCCTGTGTCGGGAAGATCGAGCACGACCTGCTCGATCACGGGAATCAGTACCTCGCCGTACCGATCACCCTCGACAACCCAAACATCGTTAGCGGGCGTCGACATAATCTCGACGATCGTACCGAGCGAACCGAAGCGCTCGTCGACCACCTCGCGACCCATCAGGTCGGTATAGGCAGCGTCGAGCGAATCGAGCTCAAAGTCGTCACGATTTGCCAGCACGTAGCATCCCGTGATGCCCTCGGCGGCCGTCAAGTCGTCAATGCCCTCAAACGAGACCAAATCGCCATCGCCCGTATCGGTGACGGACACGACCGTGCAAAAGCGGTCGCGCTTGAGCGCCGGCGGCGTCAGGGCGACACGCATGCCCGGCTCTAATACAGAAGGAAGCCCCCGCAGCGGCTGCGCGAGGACCTCCCCCTTCCTTCCGTGCGGCTTGACCACACGGGCGATGTTTTTGTACTGGGACCTCAAGGTCCTAGCCCAGAACCTCTACCTCGACAGCAGTGTCGAGGCGAGCGGCCAGTGCACGGGCGAGCGTGCGAATGGCCTTGATGGTACGGCCACGACGGCCGATGACCTTAGCGACGTCATCCTCGGCGACCGAAACCTCAATCGTGGAGGCGTCGTCACCATCGATGACCTCAAGGCTCACGGAATCCGGGTCGTCGACGATCTGAACAACGAGATATTCGACGAGATCGGCGATGCGATCTGAGAGCATTGCCTCACCCTCGAGCTGTGCAGCGTCAACCTCAGGCACGATTTACTCCTCGGCGCCCTCAGCGGCCTCAGCGGCAGCCTTAGCGGCCTCAGCCTCTTTGGCGAGCTGCTTCTTGGACTTCTTGACGACGGTCTCGGTCTTCTCGCCCTCGTTGGCGGCCTTGACCAGAGCGGCGACGGCGTCGGTGAGCTGAGCGCCCTTGGACTGCCAGTCGGCGATCTTCTCGAGGTCGAGGTTGATGGTCTTGGGGGCGGTCATCGGGTTGTAGCGGCCAACCTCCTCGATGATACGACCGTCACGCGGGGCGCGGGAATCGGCGACGACGACACGGTAGTACGGACGCTTCTTAGCGCCGTGACGAGCAAGGCGAATCTTGACTGCCAAAGGAAACTCCTCCAACCAAGCAGCTTTAGGCTGCAACTACAAACAAACAGTTGAACATAATACGCCATCGACGCGGGCAGGTGAAGTCCGTGAGACCAACTTCTTCGGTGTAGTCGAGGGCAAATCCATATCTTAGACAAGAATTCGGGATTTGCAAGCACATACACGCACCCCACATGAGCTGCGCGGTATACTCATGACATGGAAAGACGCGAACATACATACGGTTATGAGGATGCCACGGGCGTCACGCCGCCTCCCTGGACGGGTCCGGCGGTGGGCCTCATGGACCTCGATGCGTTTTTTGCGAGCGTGGAGATGCTCGATCATCCCGAATGGCGAGGAAAGCCGCTCATCGTGGGCGGAGACGCCGATTCGCGTGGCGTCGTGTCCACGTGTTCGTATGAGGCACGTCGCTTTGGCGTGCACTCTGCCATGGCCTCGGCCGAGGCGCGGCGCTTATGCCCGCAAGCCATTTGGACGCATGGGCACTTTGATCGCTACCGCGAGGTGAGCGCGCAGGTCATGGCGATTCTCGCCGACGAGACCCCGCGCGTTGAGCGCGTATCCATCGACGAAGCCTTTATCGATATCACACCGGGCCGCTTTGCGCCCGAAGACCCGATGCTGGTTGCGCGGCGTATAAGCGACCGCGTGGCAGCGCTGGGAGTGACGTGCTCCATTGGCGTGGGCTGCAACAAGACGGTCGCAAAGATCGCAAGCGAGCGGGATAAGCCGTTTGGGCTGACCATCGTGCGCCCCGGAACCGAGCAGCGCTTTTTGGCCGCACTGCCGGTATCTGCCATGAGCGGCATCGGGCGCTCGGCCGAGGAGCGACTGCGCCGCATGCGCATCTACACCCTCGGCGAGCTATCACGTGCACCGGAATCCACCTTGGCCTCTATTTTTGGCGTCAACGGCGAACGCATGCGCCAGCGTGCGCTGGGACTCGAAATCTCCGAAGTCACGAGCCTCGATGAAGAGCGAGAGGTCAAGTCGGTCAGCAATGAACGCACCTTTGCTAAAGATCTGACTGAGCGTGGGGATATTGAGGCGGCAATTGCGCTGTTGGGAGAGTCAGTGGGACGCCGCCTGCGCCGTCAGGGGCTGACGGGCGCCACGGTAACGCTCAAGCTTAAGTATTCGTATGGCAGCGGGCGTACGGCACAGCGCCGGCTGCCTCATCCGACCGACGATGAGAACATCTTCGTGGCGGTTGCACTCGAACTGCTCGACAACATCTGGCAGGAAGGCATGCATGTTCGCTTAGCGGGCATCGGCATGAGCGACTTCGACCACCAAGGCGGCATCCAGACCGACCTGTTCTGCGAAGTCGATGATCGCGGAGCCCAATCCAGCGACCGCCGCGACCTCTCCGTCGCCATCGACGCCGTCCGAGACAAATTCGGCGACACCGCCCTATCCTTCGGCCGCCAATCCCGCTTCAACGATTAACCGCCTTTGGGTAAAAAGAAAGCCGGGCAGGTGCGGAAAACCGCACCTGCCCGGCGATATGCGTGAGGGTAGCTAAACCCCGTCTCAAATGAGCCACTAGAGGAGGTTGAGGGGGAGCTGGGGAGCGTCACCCCAGAGCTTTTCGAGACGGTAGAAGTCGCGCGCCTCGGGAGTGAAGACGTGGACGACAACCGAACCATAGTCCATGAGCATCCAGGTCTTCTGCTCGCGACCCTCGATGGAGAACGGGTGCTCGCCGCAAGCCTCGGCGACCTTCTCCTCGATCTCATCGACGATAGAATCGACCTGGCGGTTGTTGGTACCGGTGGCAAGCACAAAGTAGTCGCATACGTCGGAAAGCTCGGTCAGGTCGAGCACCTGAACGTCCTCGCCCTTCTTGTCGTAGGCGGCCTGCGCGGCGGCGCGGGCGACATCCTCGGCGGCGACGCCGCTCGCGGACAGCGAGGCGGCAGTGCGGTCGGACGTGGCGACGAAGCTCTTGTGCTCCACACCTTCAAGAATCTGCTCGTCGGTCATGGTCTCGTC
This sequence comes from uncultured Collinsella sp., assembly GCA_902496455.1. Taxonomy (GTDB): domain Bacteria; phylum Actinomycetota; class Coriobacteriia; order Coriobacteriales; family Coriobacteriaceae; genus Collinsella. Next base: position 29,471 of record CABVAY010000010.1, on the reverse strand, counting down.
GGCCATGGAATACCTCTTTCTAGACAGCCCGAGCTAGCGCAGCTGGGCGTAATGGTTGTAAATCGTAATAGCTGTGGGATAAAGATAGCGCCCGGACTGGATCACATAGACCAAACCCTGCGCAAAACAGGAGAAGAACAACTCATCGAGCGTCGACTCCCCCACCATCTTGCGCAGCGCATGCGCATAGTCGCCGTGGCGGTTGGGCTCGATGGCATCGGCCACAAAGACCACCATATCGAGCGGCGTCATGTCGCAGGCACCCACGGTGTGACGGTCGACAGCCTGGAAAACGGCCGGCGACAGCTCGGGAAAAAGCTGCGGAAGCTCATAGGCGGCAACAGGGCCATGCAAAAGCGGCGTCGCGGCGGAAGGAGAGCCGGCAATCTTAATGCCGTAATGCAGAGCGCGCGTGACCAGCTCTTCGTCGGAGAGCACTTTGTCCCAGTCATGGATCAGGCCGGCGGCAGCGGCATCAAAGCGGTCAACGCCGTAGACCTCGGCCAGATGAAGTGCGGTCTCGGCAACACCCAGCGAATGCACATAGCGCTTGCGCTTATCCTTCATGCGAACATCGAGCAGCTCTTGAATGCGCTTGAGCAGCGCGCGCTCATCGCCCTCAAACTGATCCTCTACCGACAACGTAGACCCCCATCACTCAAAATCTTCTTGGCCCAAATCGGCATATAGCCTGCGTTTGCGAATGTAGCCGAGCACGGACTCGCTCGTAAGATAGCGCACGCTCATACCGCGAGCAACTCGCTTACGAATGTTCGTCGAGCTGATCGCCAGCGCCGGAATCTGAATATAGCGCACGTCGAACGGCAGCCCCGACTCTTTGATTCGGGCACGCGCCGTATCGATATCAAAGCCCGGTCGCGTCGCCGCAATAAAGGTAGCAAGCTCAGCGATTCGTTCGGCATCATGCCAGGTAACAATATCGATAATCGCGTCGGCGCCCGTAATAAAGTAGAGCTTTACCTGCGGCGGGTAAAAGTCGCGAAGGGCATGAAGCGTATCAGCCGTATAGGTTACACCCGGACGGTCAATCTCGAACCGACTCGCCAAAAAGGCCGGGTTCGCAGCGGTGGCGAGGACCGTCATGGCATAACGGTCCTCGGCAGGCGTCACCGGCTTGTCAAGCTTAAAGGCAGGCGTGCCCGCCGGCATAAAGAGCACGGCATCCAAGTCGAGGGACTCACGCGCCTGCTCAGCGGTCACCAGGTGCCCGTAATGGATGGGATCAAAGGTGCCACCCATAATGCCGAGCCTAAACTCCTGCCCGTCCTCTAGAGGAAGCTCGGGCAGACCGATTCCACCGCGCAGCGACATGGCTTACTCGCCCTCCGAGGTCTCGGCATCGTCCTCGGCATCCGCCGCATCGACAACCTCGACGCCCTCATCCGCAGCATCGGCCACGTCAATGGCCTCGACGGCAACGTCCTCGCCAGCGTCCTCGAGCTCTTCGTACTCCGAGAAGTCCTCGGCGCCCTCAAAGTCAAAGGCGCGCTGGCAAATGCGGACCTCGTCGCCTGCACGACAACCGGCCTTCTCGAGCGCATCGTCAACACCCATACGCGCAAACTTATGCTGCAGGTAAATGACGGCTTCCTCGTTTTCCCAGTCGGTCTGGATGACCATGCGCTCGATGGCACGACCGACCACGCGGAAGGCACCGGGCTCTTCCTGGACAATGCGGAAACGCTTCTCGCGCTGCAGGCGGCGACGCTCCCACTCCTCGTCGCGCAGATCGACCGGCTCATCAGAGACCGCCAGCTCGGCGCGAAGCTTAGCCACCTGCTCGCCCACGGCAAGCATCAGCGTGTTGAGGCCGGCGCCCGTAACAGCAGACACGGCAAAGAACATATGGCCATCGTCGAGCGCCGCACGCTTAAGGTCGGCAATCTTGTCGGCCGTGCCCGGCGCATCGCACTTGTTGGCAACGACGATCTGCGGACGCTCCGAAAGCTCGGCGCCATACTGCTCGAGCTCGCGGTTGATGATGTGGTAATCCTCGACCGGATCGCGATCCTCAAAACCACCCGTCATGTCGACGACGTGCATAATCAGGGCCGTACGCTCAATGTGGCGCAGGAACTGGTGACCCAGGCCCTTGCCCTCGCTCGCGCCCTCGATGAGACCGGGGACGTCGGCAACGACGTAAGAATATTCGCCGGCACGCACCATGCCGAGGTTCGGCACGAGCGTAGTAAACGGGTAGTCAGCAATCTTGGGACGGGCGGCACTCATGCGCGCGATGAGCGATGACTTACCCACGGAGGGAAAGCCCACGAGCGCGGCATCGGCCATAAGCTTCATCTCGAGCTCGATCCAGTGCTCCTCGGCCGGCTCGCCCAGCTGGGCAAAGGCCGGAGCGCGACGCACCGACGTCACAAAGTGTGTGTTGCCCAGACCGCCAGCGCCGCCGGGCGCCACGACGACGCGCTCGCCGTCGTGCACCAGGTCGGCAATCTCGAACATCGGGGTCTGCGTCTCGGGATCGAGCTCGCGCACCACGGTACCCATAGGGACCTTGAGAATCAGGTCCTCGCCGCTCTTGCCGTTACGGCGGGCACCCTGCCCGTGCGTGCCGCGCTCGGCGCGGAAGTGATGCTTAAAGCGGTAATCGATCAGCGAAGACAGCTGAGCATCGGCCTGGATGACGACATTGCCGCCACGACCGCCGTCGCCGCCATCGGGGCCGCCCTTGGGGACAAATGCCTCGCGCCTAAACGACATGCATCCGGCTCCGCCGTCGCCGCCGCACACGTTAATGCGGCTGATATCGGTGAACTGTGACAACAGAATCGCCTCCTACAAAAAGAGGGAGACCCTTGAATCCTAAAACTCAAGTGCCTCCCACATATGTGCTCTATGAAGGGTGAATTACGCGTTCGCGAGCGGGCGTACGCTGACCCTGTGCTTGATACCCTTGTGGAACTCAACGGTACCGTCGACCAGCGCGAACAGCGTGTCGTCCTTGCCACGGCCAACGTTTTCACCCGGATGGATGTGCGTGCCGTGCTGACGGACGAGAATCGTGCCCGTGGTTACCGTCTGGCCGGCATAGCGCTTCGTGCCAAGGCGCTGACCGCGGGAGTCACGGCCATTACGGGAGGAACCGAGTCCTTTTTTGTGTGCCATTGTGTATACCTACTCTTTCGTTACGAGTGTAATCTACTCGGCGACGGGAGCCTCGGCAACAGCCTCAGCCTCTGCCTTGACAGCCTTCTTGGCGCGGGAGGTAGCCTGGACCTTCACGATCTTCAGCTTGGTGAGCTGCTGACGGTGACCCTTCAGACGACGATAGCGCTTGCGCTTGTGGAACTTGAAGACCAGCTGCTTCTCGCCCTTGAACTGCTCAACGATCTGAGCGGTAACCTTGGCCTTGGCCAGCTTGTCGGGATCGGTGACGATCTTCTTACCATCGTTGAGGAAGATAACCGGCAGGGTGACCTTGTCGCCCTCATTGCCCTCGATCTTCTCGACGGTGATGACATCGTCGGTGGCGACCTTGTACTGCTTGCCGCCCGTGTTAACGATTGCGTACATGTTTACTTGCCCTTCATGCATCAGTTAGTGCAACAGCCGAATATAGTAGCAGGCGAAAATACCCCCGTCAACGAGTATGTGGAGCAAATCCACAAGTTCGCACAGGTATGGGGCTGACGAGTCGGCCCTCGTCGTCCTCGCATGCTTGATTCTGACGCTCGACATCGTAGGAGCAGATGGTCACGAGGTCTTGCATACCGGTGGAAACAATAGGTGCATCCACGCCCGGGGTCAAGCCCTGCAACAAAACATCAGCAGCGGAAAGCAAAATTTCCGGACGCATGGAGCCCTCGTTGTCGGCATGGGTGTCGAGCATGAGCACCAAATGGTCCGGGCGCTCCCCCGCCGTGAGCTCATAGCCCACGAGCGTGTGATCCAAATCCAAGCGCTTGCTCTTTTTTCCGCGCGCGTAGTCGATGCCATTGCCCGCGCGCAGCGTGTCGATCGCACGACGCACCTCGTCGGCGCTTACGGGCGCCTCGGGATCCAAGTGCAGGTCGATGCGATACGACAGGCGCGTGAGCTGCGCCGTCAACGCCGGCGTGCGCACGTCGATGTACGCCGCCTCGATGGGCGCCAGATCGGCCGGAGACGCCGCAGCCAGGCGCCCAAACGCCTCGTCGAGCGCCACGAACTCGGTCATAAACAGGTCATACCACTCGCAGGTCGACGACGTACCAACAGGCAGCGCCGAAGAGAAGCCCACGCGCATGTGCGGAGAGAAGCCCTGCGTGACGGCATAGGGAAGCCCCGCACGGCGCACGATGCGCTCAATGGTATGGATTACTTCGAGATGCCCCAGGTACTTAAGGCGATCGCGCTTTCCATAGCGAACACGAAGTCTAAAGAGCGTGGGGTTGTCGGTCAGGCGCTCACTCATGCGCGATCACCCATCAATACATTCTTGGCGTGGAGCGTGGGGCAGATCCCGCAGCCGGTGCACGACGTGCGGGTGCAGTCGGGAGTCGTGACGCCCTCGAGTGAGCGACGGTACTCGCGCTCGAGGAAGCCGCGCGTGCAGCCGGGGCTCACGTGCTCCCACGGCAGGCGCCAGTCCAACTCGTAGGGCAGGTGCACGAGCTCATTGAGGTCGATGCCGTTTTTGGCAGCAGCTTCCTTCCAGTTATCGAGCGAGAAATGCTCTACCCAGGCGTCAAAGCGAGAGCCCGAGCGCCAAGCGTCGATGATGACGGGCGTCATGTCACGACCGGCGCGGGACAGCGCAGCCTCGATGAGCGAGGTCTCGGCATCGTGGTAATGAACGCGGACGGCACGGTTGCGAACGCTCGTGATGAGCAGCTTCTGGCGACGCTTGACGTCGTCGTAGTCGAGCTGCGGGCACCACTGGAACGGCGTGGCAGCCTTGGGGATAAAGACCGAAACCGAGATGGACACCGAGATCGAGCCGCGACGAGCCTTGGGCACCACGGAACGACCGAGCTCCAGCACGTGATCGGCCAGATTGGCGATGGCCACGATGTCCTCGTCGCGCTCGCCGGGAAGGCCCATCATAAAGTAGAGCTTCATGCGGTTCCAGCCGGCCTCGAAGGCCGCCTTGGCCGCACGGTCCAGGTCCTCCTCGGTCACGTTCTTGTTAATGATGTCGCGCATGCGCTGGCTGCCGGCCTCGGGCGCGAACGTCAGGCCGCCCTTCTTTTCGCCGGCGACCGACTCAGCCATATCCACGCCAAACGAATCCAGGCGCTGCGACGGAATAGACACGCGAATACCCGTATCCTCCAGGCGACGGTTGAGCCTGCCGAGCACGTCGCGAATGCAGGAGTGGTCGGTCGTGGAGAGCGAGGTCAGCGACACCTCGTCATAGCCAGTCTTTTCCAGGCCCTGAATCACCGACGAGACGATCTGGTCGGCCGAGCGCTCGCGCACCGGGCGATACGTCATGCCAGCCTGGCAAAAACGACAGCCGCGGGCGCAGCCGCGCAGGATCTCGATAGACAGGCGGTCGTGAACCAGCTGCGCATAGGGCACGCACGACTGCGACAGCGGATTCGTGGCGCCGAAATCCTCGACGACGCGCTTGTAGACCACGGTCGGCGCATCCTTGCCCTCACGCGGCACGGTGTAGCCATGCGGCGAGCAGGGCTCGTCGTGACGAACCTCATAGAGCGACGGCACGTAGTTGCCGGCAATGGATGCAAGCTGCTCAACAATCTGCGCGCGCGGAACTCCTTCGTCACGCAGGCGGCGATGCAGCTGGCAGGTCTCGAGCAGCGATTCCTCGCCCTCGCCGATGAGGATGGCATCGAAGAAAGCCGCATACGGCTCGGGGTTGTACACCGAGGGACCGCCGGCGATGATGATGGGGTCGTCTTCGCCTCGGTCGGCCGCTAACAGCGGAATGCCAGCGAGGTCGAGTGCCTCGAGGAAGTTCGTCACCGCCATCTCGTGCGGCACATGCAGACCGACGATATCAAACGAAGCGACCGGCGCTGCACCCTCGAGCGAGAGCAGCGGAATGCCCGCCTCGCGCATGGCGTCACCCATATCGGGCCACGGCACATAGCCACGCTCGCAGGAGATGCCCTCGGCCTGGTTAAGGATGTTGTAGAGGATGGCGATACCCTGGTTGGGCAGACCAACCTCGTACACATCCGGGTAGATCAGGCAGCAACGGTAATCGGCATCGGCCTTGGAAAGCGTGCCCCACTCGTGATCGATATAGCGACTCGGCTTCTCGACCTTGGCGAGCAACGGCTCAATTAAATGAAAACAATCTTGGTATGCAACGCGCAACGGAAAACCCCTAAGCAGCGAGATCTGATGCGTCCTGGTAGGACGCCATAGGACGGGTAGCGCCCGCGACCGTGGTTACCAGATCGCGAACGCGGGAGAACGTGGCAGTAACCACCTCGTTGGCACGGCTGTAGTCGACATCGCGCTCGTAGAGCGAAACAAGCGCACGGCCCATGCCATAGGTGCCCGCGGCAGCAGTGAGCGCCTTGACGGCAAACCCAATATGCGGTGTCTGCTTGACGAGCGCGCGGGTGACCGCGCGGATCACAAGACCGCCGGCAAGCACGCCCGCGACCTCGTAGCCGCGCTCGGGCTTAATACCGCGTCCAAAGACGGCAGCGAGCTCAAAGAGCATGCCCACCTGCGCCAGCGCCATAACGGGATAATCGGCGCCCGGCAAAAACACCAGCGCACCGGTCGCCATATTGGTGAGCGCGCACGAGGTGATGATACGATTGGCCGCCGCGATGCGCATGAAGGCAAAGTTCGCCGCAAAAGCCGTTTCCTTGTCGGTGCGATCGAGAATCCAGCGGGCAAGCGTCTCGAGCAGATACGTCTTATCGGTTGCCGCTACCACGCCGAGCATGGGCGTGGACTCCTCGATAAACGGCACCTCCACAGCAGACTCGGCAAGCACGCACACGGGCGCGCCGGCGATCACGAGCTCCTGCACGGCACTCTCCAAGCGGTCGGAACCACACGAGAGCACCAGCACCACATCGGTATCGGTCTTTGGAGCAATTCGCTCCTCCCCCAGACGCTCGACGCGCACAATACCCGAGGTCGTCTGCGGCACAAAGGCGTCACGCACCGTCTCGGCAAGAAAGCGCGAGGCGGACGAATCCAGATAGACCGAGACGCGCACCGGCGTATCGGAATCCTTCTTAACGGACGCGCCCATCTTAAAAGCGCGGGTCAGCTTATCTACGGGAATTTTCATAGCAAACCCCTCCAGCGGTTACGCGGCGCCCGAACGATGCCGCCATATGGATTGTACGATACCCACCGTCAGCAGCTGAATCATCATCGAAGACGAACCGAAGCTAATAAACGGTAGCGGAATACCGGTAATCGGCATCATGCCGATGCACATGCCGATGTTTTCGAAGGTCTGGAACGCCCACATGCCGACGATACCTACGCATGATAAGCGTAGGAACAGAGACTCGCACTTAAAAGCAACGCGGATCGTCGAGAAGATGAGCAGTACGTACAAGCACAGCAGCAAAAAGGAGCCGCAAAAGCCAAAGGTCTCGGACAGAAAGGCGAAGACGAAGTCGGTGTGGAACTCAGGCAGAAAACCGCCGGCCGACTGCGTCGCATGGCCCAAACCCTTACCAAAGAAGCCACCCGAGCCAACGGCGATAAGCGACTGCTGCAGGTTGTAGGCATCGTCCGAATCGGCATTATCGGGGTCGATAAAGACCGTCAGACGGTTCATCTGATACTGCTTGATAAGCACATCGTGGCCGAGCAGCGAATCAAAGACCGAATCGAGCGCCAGGACGAGGGCCACCAGGCCCACGAGCAGGGCCAGGGTCGACAGCACCCATTCGCGGCGTGCACCGCTCATGCAAATGACGATGGCGCCCGAAACCAGCACGACCAGGCCCGAGCCCAGGTCGCCCATGGCGACGACGGCCAAAAACGGAATGGACAGCATGCCGCAGAGCTTGACGTAGTCGCGAACGGTATCGATGCGACCGTTATACTGCGAGCCAAGCGTAGCAATAAAGAAGATGGTGATGAGCTTGGCAAGCTCAACCGGCTGGAATGTCAAGCCGATACCGGGAATCTTGATCCAGCCCGTCATGCCCAGACCGCCCGTATAGGACAGACCCGGAATCTTGGGCGAGAAGATCACGATCAGGTCGATGACGAGCAACGCCGTCGAGAAATTGGAAATACCGCGCAGGTCGGTACGCCAGACCAGCACCGCCAGCACCGCCCCGATGCCAATTCCCAGCAGATGGCGTGAGAACGATGCATCGGCCTTAAACTGCGAAGCCGACCAGATAATGATGGCACCGTAGGCGACGAGCGCCACAGTAGCCACGAGCACACCGATATGCACCTTTTGGCGAAACGTGCCGCGCGAGGCCGAAAGTTGCTTGTTGACGCGGTCCAGGCTGCTGCGAGAGCCGGTCTTGGTTGAACGGAACAGATCCGCCGGAGAAAAATCCATCGCAACCTCCTATCGAACCGAAGAATCGCCCGAGGCCGAAGAGGTATCGGGCTCGTCATAAATCACGCCGAGCACGTCGCGCACGACATGCATCGCGGTATCTGAGCCGCCGCCGCCCTGCTCCAGGACAGTAGCGATAACATACTTGGGGTCATCGGCCGGTGCATAGGCGCAGAACCAAGCGTATTCGTCCTCGCCGCTTTTCTCGCCCGTGCCCGACTTGCCGTATACCTGCGGCGTCAGGGTGCCAAAGTGAGCCGCCAGGGACGTCGATGCCGTGTAAATCACGTCGTGCATGCCGTTGCGAACAAGAGCCAAATCCGAATCACTGTTGATCTTGGCCTCCAGGCGCTTCTTCTTGCCCTTGCCGTTGTACTTATAGGCATCGCCGTCGCCATCGCGCGACACGGCAGACAAAAACACGTGGGGCACGTACTGTTTGCCGCCGTTGGCAAGACCCATGTAGGCGCACGCCATCTGCAGGGGCGTCACCAGGATGTCGCCCTGGCCGATGGCAATGTTAGTCATATCACCGGCATTCCACTTGCGGTCCTCGGCAGAGGCGTCGGTGAAGTACGACTCTTTCCACTCGGCATCGGGAATACGGCCCGCGCCCTCACTCGGCAGATCGATACCGCAGGTCTTGCCTAGACCCCAGCGACGAAAGACCTCCTGCAGGCCCTCGGAATGTTTCTCGTCATAAAAGAACGCCTTGCCCATGTCGTAGAAGACGGGGTCGCACGAGTTGGCGATACCCGACTGCAGCGTCATGGTGCCGTGGCCGGAATGCAGCCAGCAGTACTTGCCCCACGACTTGCCCAGACCCGTCCAATAGCCCGTGCAGTTGGTCGTCTGCCCCGACGTGTAGGTTCCAAACTCAAGACCGGCCAGTGCCGAGAGCGGCTTGATGGTCGAAGCCGACATGTACTGTCCGCTAATGGCGCGGTTGAGCAGCGGGTGCGAACCCTTGTCATCATTGAGCTCGGTCCACACGTCATTTGAGACGCCGCCGATAAAGACGGACGGATCGAACTTGGGCTCGCTCGCCATGCCCAGGATCTCGCCATTGTTGGGATCGAGACACACCACAGCGCCGTTGCCGGCATTGCTGTAGCCAGTGGTCTTGGCAAGCTCGAAAGCGCTCGCCAGTGCCGTCTCGCAGGCCTGTTGGATCTTAAGGTCGAGCGTGAGCTTAATGTCGGAGCCGGCCTTCGCGGGCACGGCGCCGGCCTGACCGGTCACATTGCCCGAGGCATCGACCTTGACGGTCTGCTCGCCACGAATGCCCTGCAGCAGGTTTTCGTAGTAGCTCTCAACGCCCGCCTGGCCCACGATATCGCCCGACTGGTACGTAATCTTGCCAGCAGAAGCATCATCATCGCCAGAGGTTTTCTTATTCTGGGCCTCGAGCTGCTCGGAGGTAATGGTGCCGGTATAGCCCAAGATATGGCATGCCGTCTCGCCATATGGATACTGACGCTCGGTACGCTCGGCAATCTTGACGCCCGGGAACTCGCCGGCGTGTTCCTTGATATAGGCAACCGTGGAGCGACGGACGTCCGTCGCGATGGTATGCAGGCTCTGAGCGCCCTCTGTATTGTCCTGAATATTGCGAAGGACCGCCACGTAAGGCATTCCAAGCACGTTGGCAAGATGGCGAACCAGAACCTCATCCTCGGCAAGGTCGCGGTAGGCCACGACAGCAAGTGAGGGACGGTTCTGGACAAGCGCCACGCCATTGCGGTCGAGGATGCGACCGCGCACAGCGGGTGTTGTAACGGTGCGAGTCTGATTACTATTGGCCTGCTTCTCGTAATAGTCAGATGAGACCATCTGCATGCCCCACAGCTTGACGGCGAGCGCCGCAAACATCGCGCCCACACCCGTGGTGAGGATGGAAAAGCGGCCCTTAAAGGCGGTCACCGCGGTATTGCCCTCGCCCTCGGTGGCGCGCGGGGCCGTTCCATGCTGCGTATCGTAGGTAAAACGGGAATCGCCACGACGCATGATGACCAGCGCGACCACGATGGCCACAACCAGCACGATACCGGCGATAATAACCGTCATCTGGGAAGACATCTACGGGCCTCCCCTATTTGAGCTTACGGGTCTTGGGCTTAAAGCGCATACCCGTCTGGCGTCCGCCACGTGCGGAGAATCCATAGCCGGACTGCGGCACGACGCCGGACATCAAAAACGGAATGGCAACCAGACCCGTCAGGATCGAGGACGGCAGCGCATGGCCGAAGATCGCCACGACAAAGCTCGTCTCCAAACCCATAAACAGCAAGACGATGCTGTAGATCACATTAATGACGAGCGCGAAGGCGCCCACAGTGACGCCGCGCGCACTCGGGGTACCGCCCGTCTGACCGACGGCGCTGTGCACCAGGGCAAAAGAACCCACGGTCAGCAGGAGCGACATAACGCCCACCGGCACGGCAGCGGACAGGTCATAGAACAAGCCGCTGCAAAAACCGCACACGACGGCACGGGTCGGGTCGCCCGAGAACACGCTTAGGCACACCAGGATAATCATGAAGTTGACGCGACCGCCCGCAATGGAGATCTGCGGTGCCAGGCCTGCCTGCAGCAGCACGCACACGATGGCGGCGATTACAAACGTACGGGAGCTCATCCCCTGCTCGTGTAGATCCATGGACATGCCCCCTATTCGCTCGAGCCGGAATCGGTCGTCTCGGACGCGTCGGAACTGTCATCCGAACTCTCGTCCTTCGTCTTGGTCGCAGCGTCGCGCGACGTTCCCTGCGGCGTGCTATTAGCGGTGCTCACGTCCTCATCCGAAGCCGACTGTTCGTCGGTCAGCGAGGTGATGACCAGCACTTCCTCGTTGTTCTCGGCCGTGGTCTGAGCGCGCACCACAATGGTGTAGTACACGTCGTTTGCCGACTTCTCAACCGACGAGACGGTGCCGAGCGGTAGACCCTTGGGGAATACACCGCCAATGCCCGAGGTCACGATGATGTCGCCAACCTTAACATCGGAGTCGACGCTCACGTACTCAAGACGCAGCGTGCCGTCAGCCTGACCCTGCAGCATGCCCTGGGCGCGCGTGTCCTGTACCATGGCGGACACACCCGAGTTCTCGTCGCCAATAAGGCGCACGGTAGAGGTCTTGGCCGATACCTCGATAATCTGACCGATAACACCGGCAGAACTCGTCACGGGCATGTTGATGGTAAGGCCGTCGGCAGAGCCCTTGTCGATGGTTACGGTCGAGGTCCAGGCATCGCCCGAGGCACCAACGATACGAGCAGCGGTCGATTTGAGGTTGTAGGTCGACTGCAGGCCGACCAGCCCCTCCAGACGCTCGGCGGTCTTTTGAGCCTCGGAGAGCTCAGCAACCTTAGAGGTCAGCTCCTCGTTTTGCTTCTTAAGCTCGTCAAGCGTGTCCTGCGACGCCGTAAGGTTAGAGAACACGTTGCCGATCGCATTGAAGGGGGCCGCCACAGCCGAGCCCACAAAGCGCACCGGCGAGGTAATCGTCGTCACGCCCGAACGCACGGCATGAATCGGTCCTGCCTCGCCCTCGCGGATGTAAAACGTGAGCAGCAACACCGAAATCAGGCTGAAAACAATCAACGGGCGCATACCCGTTGATTGTCGCTTGGTATTCAGATTTGTGGAGAAACCCGAAGATCGTGCCAAATGGAATCCACCTTTTGGAAATTAAGCATTGGTCTGGACGAAGCCGCCATCAAACGCATTGGCCTCGAGCACGCGGGCACAGCCGTTAACGACGTTATCGAGCGCCGTGGGGCTGACGTTGACCGAAACACCGGTCTCATCGCGCAGGCGCACGTCGAGACCGCGCAGCAGCGCGCCGCCACCAGTCAGCAAAATACCGTAGTACATAAGGTCCGAGGCAAGATCGGGAGGCGTAGCGTCGAGTGCGTCCTTGACGGCCTTGGCCATCTCGTCGAGCGGCTTGTTGAGCGCGCGACGAATCTCCTCGCTCTCGATGCGCACGGTCTTGGGCAGACCGGTGATCACGTCGCGGCCGTTGACCTCGACGTCGAGCTCGTCCTTGAGCGGCACGGCGGAGCCGACCTTGATCTTGATGTCCTCTGCCGTACGCTCGCCGATGGCCAAGTTGTAGGCATCACGAACGTGCGTGAGGATGGCCTGATCGAACTCGTCGCCGGCAATACGGATGGACTGCGAGACGACGATGCCACCCATAGCGATAACGGCAACCTCGGTGGTACCGCCACCGATGTCGATGACCATGGAGCCGGTGGGTTCCTCGACGGGCAGATCGGCGCCGATAGCGGCAGCCATGGGCTCCTCGATCAGGTAGGCCTGGCGAGCGCCAGCCTGGATCGTGGCCTCAAAGACAGCACGCTTCTCGACCGACGTGACGCCGGAGGGAACGCAGACGACAACGCGCGGACGCGGGGTCCACGGATAGCGCTTCTCGGACGCCTTGTCGATAAAATAGCGAAGCATAGCCTCGGTAACATCGAAGTCGGCGATGACGCCGTCCTTCAGGGGACGAACGGCCACGATGTTGCCGGGCGTACGGCCGAGCATGCGCTTTGCCTCGATACCGACCGCCAGGATGCGCTCGTCGTTCTTATCGATGGCGACGACAGAGGGCTCGCGAATGACGATGCCCTTGCCGCGCACGGAGACAAGCGTATTTGCGGTGCCGAGGTCGATGGCAAGATCGCCCGCATAGCTACCGAAGAACATATCCATCAAAGAAAACAACGCAACTCCTGATGTGTTGGATGATTGCTGGAAAACTACTAGCTCATGATACTAGCGCAAGCCCGGCACCTCACTTGCGGTGAAGCGCCGGGCAAAGCTAAATCCCATAAGGTCACTACTGGTTGTCAGCAGCCGAGAAATCCATATCGAGCGAGGAAACGGCCCAGCCGATATGATTGTCGGAGCGCACGAATTTGACGGTGTACTCCTGCTCGCCGCCCTTGGACAGCGAAGCCTTGACCTTGGCGGTCGTCTCGGTCATGGACTGATCCATGCCCTCGACGGACACGGTGGCGCCCTGCGGAATCGAGGAGATGATCATCGACTTGGCGTCCTCGGACAGGCTCGAGGCCAGGCAAGACTCGGCCTTTGCGGTGTCACCGTCGCCGGCAGCCTGGAACAGATCGGTGATAACCGACTCCTGCGAGGGGAAGCCAAAGCCGCGCGTGTAGGCAAAGCCCAGACCGCCCGCAGCAATCAAAATGAGCAGAAGCAGCACGATGAAGACTTTGAGACCCGTGTGGCGATGGCGACGACGGACCTTGGCCTGCTTACGATCCTGACGGTCCTGCTGGACCATCTCGGACTCGGACAGCGTAAAGAAGCCGGTGTCCGAGGGATCGGGCATAAACTGACCGGTCGCGCCCGTAGGATCGAGCGGATCGACGGCAGGAGCGTCCATCGCGGGCGCCGGAGCCGTGGCCATAGCCGTCTGGGCAGACAGCGCGGCAAGCGAATCATGCACGCGGGCAAGCTCATCGGCCTGCTCGGAAGTGAGCTGGTAGATGCCATCGGCAGTAGCGGCGTTAAAGGCGTCGAGTGCGTCGGAGGGACGGCCGGCGGCAGAAAGCGCCTGACCCATGCCGGCGTTGAGCGCACGCGTGTCGTCGCGGGGGCCGGCAAAGTCGATAGCCGTGCGGTAGGTCTCCACGGCATCCGCCGGACGGCCGAGCTTAATGAAGCAACGACCAAGCTCGCCCAGTGCGGCGGCAGGAGCCGGATTGGCGCCGTCGATGGCAGCCTGACGGAAGGCAGTACCCGCGTTGGCATAGTCGCCCGACTGGAACAGCGCGTTACCCAGGCCCAGATAGGCCTTGAACGGCGTGGCATAGGAAGCATCCTGCGTAGCAGCAGAGAACGCCTGGGCGGCCGTCGTGTAGTCGCCCACGGCGGCGAGTGCCTTGCCGCGGTTGGTGAGCAGCGCGCCGCGCTTGCCGTAGGTGCCGTCATTGAGGGCAGCGGCGTAGGCCTCGGCGGCCTCGGCATACATGCCCAAGTGCATCAAGGCGTTGCCACGAAGGTGATCGGCCTCGCCCATAATCTCATCGGGAGTTTTTGCCGCCCCAAGCATCTGGGCTGCAGCGGAAAAATCACCCGCGCGGTAAGCGGCGCGGCCCTGTTGGATCAGCTGGCTATTCAAGGAAGTCCCCTTTACTCGTGAACGATCTCGACATGGACGATCTCGTCGCCGGCACGCAGCTGCGAAATCACATCGAGACCCTCGACCGTGGTACCAAAGACGGTGTAACCGGAATCGAGGTTATGCTGGGCACCCAGGCAGAAGTAGAACTGCGAACCCGCGGAATCGGGGTCCATGGAGCGTGCCATGGCAAGGGCACCATCGACATGGCTGTTGCGCGGATTGGTGGCAAACTCGCCCTTGATGCAGTAGCCGGGACCACCGGTACCGGGCATGCCGTCAGGGCCCTCAAGACCGGCAGCGACGTCGGCGCCGGACATATCGCGGGTATTGGGGTCGCCGCCCTGAATGACAAAGCCGGGCACATAGCGATGGAACTTAAGGCCATCATAGAAACCCATCGTGGAAAGCTCGCAGAAGTTCGCGACATGAATGGGAGCGCCCTCACCGTCAAACTTGACCTTGATGGTACCCTTCGACGTCTCGATAACGGCGCACTCGTCGCCGGCAAGCTGATACTCGGGCGTGTAGAGCTCTTTCTTAAAACCAAACATGTGGTTCCTTCCTCGTGCGTTTAAAGCATATTTGTACGAATTGTAGCAATAAGCATGCGCTTACATCAATTGCGCACGTAGGTTATGCCGACTATGGCGAACTAATTTTAGGAACGCTGCTGCGGCTTCCAGGAGCCCACATTGGCGTCGTACTGGTTCAGCGCGCTGTTGCCGCTCTGCGCGATGGGCGCCAGGATCTCGCTTTGGTGGGAACTCATCGACTCACCATCGGGAATGGCCAGCGAGATATCCCAGCTCTGGCAGATCACGTCGACACGCTCGTACATCCACTCGGCAAGCTGCTTTAAGTGGGCGATGTCGTCCGCATAGACCGTATCGTCCTGATACTTAAGGTTGTTGAGCTCATCTTGCGTCTTTTTGATCTGGTCGCGCAGGGCGTAGGCACTCTGCGACAGCTCCTGACGGGTGGACAGCGGCGTTCGGAGATAACCGTTGTTAAAGGAATCGATGACCTCGCCGATCTGGTCCTCGTCACCGTAGGACACGATGGTCTGATACAGACCGTCGAGCCTGGTATAGAGCCGATCATCGGTCAGCACGGTTTCTTCCTGGACCACCTCGGCAGAATCGTCTTGCTTGGTATCGTCCTCAGTCGCCTCGCCCTTTTGGCGCGTGGGGAAGGTCGTCTGCGCAGCCTGGCCAAACTGGTCGTAGAAGGCAGGCATGACACCCATAGGATCGGCCGTCACGAACCAATAGGCACCGCCGCAAACGACGGCAAGGACCGCGATGACGATGAGCGGCTTGGGGATATGACGCTTGTGCTTGTGATAGGCGTCCTCGTCGGGATGCACCTTGCGCTTGGGTTTTTGAGCATCGTCATGCAGGGAAACGGGCGTGGGAATATCGACCTTGGGGATACCGAAATCCTTATCGAAAGCCGGCAGCACGCAGGTCTCGTTAGGATCGGCGGCGTCCGAAAGAACCGCGGCAGCCGAGGCGGGCGCATGAGGCACCTCGGTATCGATCTGCTCTTGCGTTAGGCGCGGAAAGCCCGCTGTGCGGCCCGCTGCCAGGTCGGATGCGGCCGCGTCCTCGGAGAGGATACCCGGAGCAGGGCGTCCGCATTTTGGGCACGTGCGATCATGCGGAGAAAGACGGGCACCGCAGCCCTCACAGAACACGAACTCGGTGTGCTCGGGACCATCGCCCGGACCCACATAGGCGTTGCAGTAGGGGCAAAACGAGGCGCCGTCCTCGATAGTCTTAAGGCAATGCGGGCAGATCACGGCATCCTCTTTTCGAAGCAATTCAAACAATCGAGGTTAGAGCATAACATCGCCACGGCCCCACAGGAACAAGGCACCAATTCAACATCGGCAGGGCGCGTAGCTACTTCTTCTTTTTGCTTGGCATCGAGACTTTGATGCCTTGGGCGGACTTGGTCACGCGAGAGCGCTTGGCTCCGGTACCCTTCTTTTTCTTGGGCTGGGCCTGAGCCACGCCCTCGAGTGCACGGGCCTCGGCCTCGCGAGCGGTGCGATCTTCGCGGCGCTGCGCCATGTCGGCGGCGACGCGCTTGGCAAAACGTTCGGCCGTCGAGCCCGTCGAGCTCACCTTGCCGCCACCGCGACCCAGGCGGACGCGCACACCGCGGCCAAAACCAGTTGCGGCACGACGACGACGCGGCTTGAGCGAATCCATCATCGTGGCGAGCTTAAAGAACACCGAGCAGGTAAAGACCACGATGACAGCCAAGATAACCATCTGGCCCATCGACAGGTTGGCAATAGACAGCAGCTCCGGGAATCCGATAACGCCCACCAGGATGCCGGCTACTACAAACACAAAAAGCACCACACGTAGGGGCGTGAGAGGCTGCGAGATGCGCCAGATCAGGCTGACGCTCGCCGCGCACGACGTAAGCAGGCACATCGTAGACAGCGTGAGCTGGCTAAAGCCAAACACGCGCGCCACAAAGATATCGAGCGCCGCAGCCAAAATGACCGCAATCGACGCCGGCAGTGCACGCTTGAGTACGTTCGTCAAAAACGCACCCTTCACGCGAGCATTGTTGGGCTCAAGGCCCAACACAAAGCCCGGCGCGCCGATGCAGAAAAAGTTGATGAGTGTCATCTGGATTGGCTCGAAGGGGTACGGCGGCAGCGCGATGCACAGCGCCGCCAGGCCCATCGAGAACAGCGTCTTGGTCAGGAACAGCGAGGCCGAACGCTGCAGGTTGTTGATGGAGCGACGGCCCTCGGCCACCACGGCGGGCATCGAGGCAAAGTCGTTGTCGACGAGTACGATCTCGGCCACGTTACGTGCGGCATCGGAGCCGGCCGCCATGGCCACGGAGCAGTCGGCCTCCTTGAGCGCCAGCACGTCGTTGACGCCGTCGCCAGTCATGACCACGGTGTGCTCGCGGCGCTTGAGCGCCTGCACGAGCTCGCGCTTCTGCTGCGGGGTCACACGACCAAAGACATGGTAGCGGTCCACTGCGGCATCGAGCTTGGCCGGCGTATCGAGCGTCGTGGCGTCCACATAAGCGTCCGCCCCCGGCACGCCCACCACGCGCGCGATCGACGACACCGTACGCGGGTCGTCGCCACTGATCACGTTGAGGGTCACGCCCTGCTCGTTAAAGTAGCCAATAGTCTCGGCCGCCGAGGTACGAATCTCGTCGCGGATGGTCACAAAGCCCACGGGCTCGGCCTCGCCCACCATATCGCCATCGGGTGTAAAGCCGTCCACGCGCGCCACCACGAGCACGCGGCAGGTATCGGCAAGCTCGGCGACACGGTTCTCGACCTGGACGAACGCACGATCAGAGAGCACAAACTGCGCCGCACCCATCACATAGGAGCCCTGCGCAAACGACGCGCCGCTCCACTTTTTGGAGGACGAGAACGGAATGACCGACAGCGGCTCAGACACCTCGACCGGGCGATCGGCGTAATAGTTGAGCAGCGCCTGGCAGGTCTCGTTGGCATCGGCCGAAGTCGCACGCGCGACGTTAGCCAGCGCAAAATCGAGCACCGTGGTATCGACGGGAACGGCCGCCTCGTCCGAGCCGGCGTCTAGGCTCACGCCCTCAACCGGCAGCGGATACGTGCCCTCGACCTCCATACGGCCCGACGTGATGGTGCCCGTCTTGTCCAGGCACAGCACGTCGACGCGCGCGAGCGTCTCGATGCAGTAGAGCTGCTGCGCGAGTACCTTGCGGCGCGCCAGACGCACCGTGGCGATGGCAAGCACCGACGAGGTCAGCAGTACCAGGCCCTGCGGAATCATGCCCAAAAGAGCGCCCACCGTGGACAGCAGCGCCGACGAGGGCACGCGGCCGGCAAGCAGCTCGGAAAAGCACCACGAAAGCGCACTATCGCCCGGCGTACCGGCAGCATCCCACAGCTCGCTCACGCTCGAGGCAAAGAGCGCCAGGCCGAGCGGAATCATAATGAGGCTCGCGAAGCGCACGATGGCGTTGAGCGCGTTCATGATCTCGGAATTGACCTTTTTAACGTACTTGGCCTCGTTATTGATCTTTGCCACGTAGTTATCGGCGCCAACATGGATCACGTGGGCGCGCAGCAGGCCCGAGTCGATAAAGCTGCCGCTCATGAGCTCGGAGCCGGGCTGCTTTTTGATGAGATCGCTCTCGCCCGTCAGCAGGCTCTCGTTAACGAGCGCCTCGCCCGACACCACCACGGCGTCGGCCGGAATCTGGTCACCGCGCCCCAGGCGAATAATGTCGTCGAGCACGATCTGGTCCAAGTCGAGCTCCACCTCGGCACCGTCGCGCACCGCGATGGCCTTCTTAGAGGTCAGCAGCGTAAGCTTGTCGACCATCTTCTTGGAGCGCATGGACTGGATGACGCCGATGGCGGTATTGAGGAACACCACGAACAAGAACGTCAGGTTCTTAAACGATCCGGTCAGCAACACCAAAATCGCCAAGACAGCGTTGATCAAGTTAAACAGCGTGCAGAGGTTTTCGATAATAAGCTCGCGGACCGATTTGGTCTTGAGCTCCATGTTGCGGTTGATCTTACCGGCGGCGATGCGCTCCTCGACCTCGGCGGTCGAAAGTCCGCGCTCGATATCCGTTACTGCCATACCACGTCCCATCACGTCGTCGGTATAAGAAAACCGCCCGGACCATGCGAGGTTCAGACGGTCTTACGTTCGATGGTGCCCCATGTTGGATTCGAACCAACGGCCTTCTGCTCCGGAGGCAGACGCTCTAATCCCCTGAGCTAATAGGGCGAACGGTTGGCATTATACCCAAGTGCGCCACGGGCTAACAAAATAATAGAAAAAGCTTTGCAATTACGTGGGAGACACGCGCAAAGGCTCACTTTAGAACGCAAAAGTGAAACAATTAGTATAAACTCACATGCACCATATATACACGGCTCGCGATGCGGGCCGTTTTTGCAAAAGTTATCCATCGAGGTGAGAGGCACACCATGATTGCAATTTTAAAGCAAAGCGTCAGCGACGAGGCCGTCGGCCATATCGTCAGCTGGATTGAGAAGAAGGGTCTCAAGACCGACGTCTCGCGCGGCGAGAACGAGACCATCATCGGCCTGGTGGGCGATACGACCAAGATCGACCCGTTCCTGCTCGAGTCCATGGATGTCGTCGAGCGTGTGCAGCGCGTCTCCGAACCTTTTAAGCGTGCCAACCGCAAGTTCCACCCCGAGGACTCCGTCATTGATTGCGGCCACGGCGTCAAGATCGGCGGCGACCAGTTCCAGGTCATCGCCGGTCCCTGCTCCGTCGAGGGCGAGAACCTCATTCGCATCGCACGCCGCGTAAAGGCCGCCGGCGCCACGATGCTGCGCGGTGGCGCCTACAAGCCCCGCACCTCCCCTTACGCCTACCAGGGCATGGGTCCCGCCGGCCTGGACCTGCTATGCGAGGCATCCGCCGAGCTCGACATGCCGATCGTAACCGAGATCATGGATCCGCGCGACGTGCAGGTCTTCTTGGACAAGAAGATTGACGTCATGCAGATCGGCGCCCGCAACGCGCAGAACTTCCCCCTGCTCAAAGAAGTCGGCAAGACCCAGACCCCGATCCTGCTCAAGCGCGGCATGTCCGGCACCGTCGACGAGCTGCTCATGGCTGCCGAGTACATCATGAGCGAGGGCAACGACAACGTCATCCTGTGCGAACGCGGTATTCGCACCTTCGAGACCCGTACCCGCAACACCTTCGACCTCAACGCCGTGCCGGTGCTGCACCACCTGTCGCACCTGCCCGTCGTCGCCGACCCCAGCCACGCCACCGGCTACACCCGCTATGTCGAGCCCATGGCGCTCGCCGCGACCGCCTGCGGCGCCAACGGCCTGGAGATCGAGGTCCACGACGACCCGAGCCACGCCTGGTCCGACGGCGCCCAGGCCCTCACGCCCGACCAGTTCGACGACACCATGCGCCGCATCCGCGCCATCCGCGATGTCGTCTGCCAAGAGACCATGGAGTAGGCCATGGGTACGGTGAGAAACGCACGCGTCAACCAAGGCGGCCCCAAGTGCGCCGGCATCGTCGGTCTGGGCCTCATCGGCGGCAGCTTTGCCCGCGGCTATGCGCAGGCTGGCGTTCGTGTGCTTGCCTGGGACCCCGACGATGACGTGATGACGGCCGCCAGCATGGGTACCGTCGCCGGCGAGCTCAACGACGAGACGCTCGGTGAGTGCGACATCATCGTCCTTGCCTGCTATCCCGAGGCCTGCATCGAGTGGCTCGAAGCGCACGCGCAGGCCCTCGCCGACGCCACCGATACCGAGGCCATCATGGGCCCCGTGGTAATCGACACCGTGGGCGTCAAGGGCATCGTGTGTGAGCGTGCCTTTGAGCTCGCACGAGAACACAGCTTTTACTTTGTGGGCGCACACCCCATGGCGGGCACGCAGTTCTCGGGCTACGCGCACTCCCGCGCCGACCTGTTCCAGGACGCGCCGCTCGTGCTCGTGCCGCCTGCTGTGGACGACGCACTCAAGTTGGAGCTCTTGGGCCAGGTGCGCGAGATGGTGCGCCCCTTAGGCTTTGGCAAGTTCAGCGTGACCAGCGCCGCCGAACATGACCGCGTAATCGCCTTTACGAGCCAGCTCGCGCACGTTGTCTCCAACGCCTACGTAAAGAGCCCCACCGCCCAGGTCCACCACGGCTTTTCGGCCGGTAGCTACCGCGATCTCACCCGCGTGGCCCACCTCAACCCGCAGATGTGGTCCGAACTCATGATTGACGACGCCGACGCGCTTGCCTTCGAGATCGACCACCTGATCGATGCGCTCGGCGCCTACAGCCGCGCGCTCAAGGACCGCGATCAGCGCTATTTGGAGAATCTCCTTGCCGAGGGCGACCGCATCAAGCGCGCGCTCGACGACGAGAGCGCCCACTAGACCACCTATCACGCCAGGTCGAAAGGACCATAGCTTATGGCGATTACCATCGATATCGACACCGCACGCCCCTACCAGGTACACGTGGGCACCTTTTTGCTGGAGCAGGCAGGGCCGCTCGTTCGCGCCACCGCCGGAGGCACTCGCGCCGTCATCGTGACGGACACCAACGTGGGTCCGCTCTACCAGATGCCTGTCAAACAGAGCCTGGAGGCGTCAGGCTACGAGGTAAGCATCTACACCTTCGAGGCCGGCGAGGCACACAAGCGCGCAGAGACCTACATCAACATCTTGGAGTTTGTTGCCGAGCACGAGCTTTCGCGCTCCGACGTGATCGTGGCGCTCGGTGGCGGCGTCGTGGGCGACGTAGCCGGCTTTGTGGCCGCCACCTACATGCGCGGCTGCAAGTTTGTGCAGATCCCCACGAGCCTGCTCGCCATGGTGGACTCGTCGGTGGGCGGCAAGACGGCCATCGACCTGGCCGCCGGCAAAAATCTCGCCGGTGCCTTTTGGCAGCCGAGTGTTGTTATCGCCGACGTGGGATGCCTTGCCACCCTCACGCCCGAGCAGTTCGCCGACGGCTGCGGCGAGGTCGTCAAACACGCCGTCATTGCCGATCCGGAGCTTTTCGCCGAGCTGGAGAAGACCCCGCTAACGCTGGAGCTGCTTAACCAGGACGTGGCCCGCGTGGCGCTCATCATCGCCCGCAATATCGACATCAAGCGCGCCGTGGTCGTTGCCGACGAGCGCGAGACCAACCAGCGCAAGCTCCTCAACTTTGGACACAGCGCCGGACATGCCGTCGAGGCCTGCGAGCACTATGAGCTGGGGCACGGCAACTGCGTGTCGATCGGCATGGGCATCATCACGCGTGCCGCGGCCCTGCACGGCATTTGCGACGCCGAGCTGCCCGGTCGCATCGAGGAGCTCTGCGCGCGCCACGGTCTCAAGACCCGCTGCGAGCTCTCGGCCGACGCCGTCTTTGCCGAGGCGCTCCACGACAAAAAACGCGCCGGTGACACTATCGACCTGGTGATTCCGCACGGCATTGGCCGCTGCAGCATCGACCGCACGCCGCTTTCCACCTTCCATGATTTAATTGCCGAGGGCCTCGGCCAGAAGGGAGACGCATCCGCATGCTAGCCCGCATCACCCCCTCCCCGCTCAAGGGCACCGTTCCCGCCATCGCATCCAAGTCGATGGCGCACCGCTTGATTATCTGCGCCGCACTCGCCAACGGCGAGACGCACGTCACTTGCAACACCACCTGCGCCGATATCGAAGCCACGGTGCGCTGCCTCACGGCGCTGGGCGCCCGCATCGAGACCGTCGAGGACGGCTTCCAGGTCCATCCCACCATGAAGAGTATTGAGTTTGGCCTGCTCAAGGCACTTGCGGGCGGCACGCTCGACTGCGGCGAGAGCGGCTCCACACTCCGCTTTATGCTTCCCGTGGCCTGCGCGCTGGGAGCAGAGGCCACCTTTGTGGGCCAGGGCCGCCTAGGCGCACGCCCCCTCTCCCCGCTCTCCGACGAGATCATTGCCGCCGGCTGCGACCTGCAGGGCCTGGGCGGCTTTCCGCTCAAGACAAGCGGCCGCATGCGCCCGGGCACCTTTATCCTGCCGGGCAATGTGAGCTCGCAGTACATCTCCGGCTTGCTGCTGGCAGCCCCGCTTTTGGCCCAGCCCTCTTGCGTGCAGGTAACCGGCCTTATCGAGAGCCGCCCCTATATCAACCTGACCATCCAGGCCATGAAGGCCTTCGGCGTCGAGGTCAACGTCGAGCGTATCCCCGCCAAGGACGGCCAGCCCGAGATCACGAACTTCCGCGTGAGCAGCGGCTCGTACCGCACACCCGGTAACGTGGCTGTCGAAGGCGACTGGTCCAACGCCGCCTTTTGGCTGTGCGCCGGCGCCATCGGTACCGACCCCATCACCGTCGAGGGCGTGTCGCTCAGCTCCGCGCAGGGTGATCGCAACGTGCTTGCCGCGCTCTCGCGCTTTGGCGCCCGCATCGTGCGCTCCACCAACGCCGCCACCGTGCAGTCCGACAAGCTCGCCGGCTTTGAGATGAGCGCGCACGACATCCCCGACCTGGTGCCCGTAATCTCGGCCGTGGCATCGTTGGCGCAGGGTCGCACGTTCATCCGCGATTGCGCCCGCCTGCGCATCAAGGAATCCGACCGCCTGGCCACCACCACCCGCGAGCTCACCGCGCTGGGCGCACAGGTGCGCATTGCCGGCGACGGCCTCATCATCAAGGGTGTCGACGCCTTTACTGGCGGCGAGGTTGATTCGCACAACGACCACCGCATCGCCATGATGGCCGCCATCGCCGCGAGCCGTGCCACCGGCGAGGTCGTGATCCACGGCGCCGAGGCCGTCAACAAATCCTATCCCGATTTCTTTGACCACTACCGCCTGCTGGGCGGCAAGGTCACGCTCGAGGAGGAATAGCATGTCCTCGACCTTTGGCAACGTTTTGCACTTAAGCATCTTCGGCCAGTCGCACTCCCCCGCCATCGGCTGCTCGCTCGATGGCATTCCGGCAGGTATCGACGTTGACATGGAGCAGCTGCAGGCCTTTTTGGACCGTCGCGCCCCCGGTCGCGACGAGACCGCGACCAAGCGCCGCGAGGCCGACGCCGCCCACATTATCGCCGGCATAGTTGATGGACACACCACGGGCGCACCAATCGCCGCGATTATCGAGAACACCAACACGCGCTCCAAGGATTACTCCGAGTTGCGCCGCAAGCCCCGTCCGGGACACGCGGACTTTCCGGCGCGCGTGAAGTACCACAACATGCACGACGTCGCCGGCGGCGGGCATTTCTCCGGCCGCCTAACGGCCCCCTTATGCATCGCCGGCGGTATTGCGCTGCAGGCACTCGAGGCCCGTGGCATCAAGGTCATGGCGCATGTCGCGCAGATCGGCGGCATCTCGGACCTGCCCATGGACGACATGGTCTATCGCGAGGCCGACCGCAAGGCGATCCTTACGAACGACCTGCCCTGCATTGACGCCGCCGCTGCCGGTCGCATGCGCGAGGAAATTCTGGTTGCGCGCGATGAGCTCGACAGCATCGGCGGCATCGTGGAGTGCGGCATCTACGGGCTTCCCGCGGGGATCGGTGACCCCATGTTCGACGGCATCGAGAACCGCATCGCGCAGATCGCGTTTGGCATTCCCGCCGTAAAGGGCGTGGAGTTTGGCATGGGCTTTGCCGTGGCCGCCATGCGTGGCAGCGAGAATAATGATCCATACCGCGTAGATGCCGAGACCGGCGAGATTGCGGTCGAGTCCAACAACGCCGGCGGCATCCTGGGCGGCATTTCAACGGGTGCACCCGTCATGTGGCGTATGGCCGTAAAGCCGACGCCCTCTATCGGTCGCGAGCAGCAGACCGTAGACATGGACGCCATGGAAAATGCCGAGCTCTCGGTCCACGGCCGCCACGATCCCTGCATCGTCCCGCGTGCCGTCCCCGTAGCCGAGGCAGCCGCCGCCCTCGCGATTTGGGACGCCCTCCTCGAGGACGCCGCCCAGCTCTAACCCGACTCACCTGGGTTGCCTGCCAACTCAGCCGTTACGTGAAAGGGGCCTCCATGGACCTTGCCGATATTCGCCAGGCCATCGATGGCATTGACACCACCCTGCTCAACAGCTTCGTCGAGCGCATGGACATTGCCACCGAAGTCGCCAAATCCAAGATCGAGATGGGCAAGGCCGTCTTTGATCCCGCCCGCGAACGCTCCAAACTCAACAACCTCGCCAGCCGCGCACCCGAGCGCTACGAGGCCCAGACCATCGCCCTGTTCCGCCTCCTCATGAGCATGAGCAAGGCCGAGCAGCAGCGCTACATCAACGAGCTCAAGGGCATCACGGTGTCGCAAAAGGCCCATGCCACGGCCGTAGCCTTTGACAAGCCCTTCCCCCAGACGGCCACCGTCGCCTGCCAGGGCGTTGAGGGCGCCTACAGCCAGATCGCCGCGTGCAAGCTCTTCGACGTGCCAGATATCGCCTTCTTTGAGACCTTCGAGGGCGTTATGCGCGCCGTACGCGACGGCTTTTGCGAGTTTGGCGTGCTGCCCATCGAAAACTCAACTGCCGGATCGGTCAACGCCGTCTACGACCTGCTCGCACAGTTCGACTTCCATATCGTGCGCTCGCTGCACCTCAAGATCGATCACAACTTACTCGTCAAACCCGGCACCAAGTTCCAGGACGTGCGCGAGGTCTACAGCCACGGCCAAGCCATTGCCCAGTGCGCCGGCTTTATCGAGGCCCATAATCTGCACGCCTCCAAGTACCCCAACACCGCCATGTCGGCCGAGATGGTCGCCAACTCCGAGCGCACCGATTTCGCCGCTATCGCCTCGCGCAGCTGTGCCGCGCTGTATGGACTCGAAGTACTGGAGCCCAACATTCAAGACTCGGACAACAACTACACGCGCTTTGTCGTCATCAGTCGCGAACCGCGCGTCTATCCCGGTGCCAACCGCACCTCGCTTATGATCACCACGGCCAACGAGCCGGGCGCGCTCTATCGCGTACTCGAGCGCTTCTACGCACTCAACATCAACCTCATCAAGCTCGAGAGCCGCCCCATCCCCGGTCGTGACTTTGAGTTTATGTTCTACTTTGACCTGGACTGCCCCTTTGGCAGCAAGGCCCTCGACGACTTGCTCGATTCCATCGACGACGTGTGCGAGAGCTTCACCTACTTTGGCAGCTACACGGAGGTGCTCTAGATGACCGATACCGCCGCAACCCGTCCCTACGGCGTCCTGGGCCGTGTGCTGGGCCACAGCTACACCCCGACCATCTACAAGGAGCTCGCGGGGCTCGAATACGTGCGATTTGAGCGCGAGCCCGAGGATCTTGAGGCTTTTATGACGGGCGACGAGTGGGAAGGTACCAACGTGACCATTCCCTACAAACGCGCCGTCATGGACTACCTGGACGAACTGAGTCCCCTGGCCGAGCGTATGGGCAACGTCAACACCATCACGCGCCTGCCCGACGGCCGCCTGCGCGGCGACAACACCGACTACTTTGGTTTTCGGTGCCTGGTCGAGGAGCTGGGCGTAGAGGTTGCCGGCAAAAAGGTCCTCGTGCTCGGCGCCACCGGCGGTGCCGGCACCACGGCCAGCATGGTGCTCGACGACCTGGGCACCATCGTCGTACCCGTCGGCCGCACAAGCGAGGTCAACTACGGCAACATCGCGCAACAATCCGATGCAGCACTGCTCGTCAACTGCACGCCTGCCGGCATGTTCCCCCGCTGCCCCGACACTCCCTGCACGCTCGAAGGCCTCGATGCGGTCGAGGGCGTCATCGACATTGTCTACAACCCCGCCCGCACGGGTCTGATGCTCGAGGCCGAGCGCCGCGGCATCCCCTGCATCGGCGGCCTGCTCATGCTTGTGGCACAAGCAGCACAAGCCGTCGAGCGCTATACAGGCAAAGCCACCCCGCGCGAGCGCATCCTGGACGTAACGGAGCGCCTGTCCCGCCGTGAGCAGAACATCGCGCTCATCGGCATGCCGGGCTCGGGCAAGACCCGCGTGGGCGAGCAGATCGCCCAGCTCACGGGCCGCGAGCACATCGACCTCGATCGCGCCCTCGAGGAGCGCCTGGGTATGCCCTGCGCCGACTTTATCGTCGAGCGCGGCGAGGCGGCCTTCCGCGAGCAGGAGACGGCGGCACTGGCCGACATCTCCAAACGCAGCGGCCTGGTGCTCTCCACCGGCGGCGGCGTGGTCACGCGCGACGAGAACTATCCGCTGCTGCACCAGAATAGCCAGATCGTGATGCTCAACCGCAAGCTCGACGAACTCGCTCATAGGGGACGCCCCATCACCGCTCGCGATGGTATCGACAAGCTCGCCGAGCAGCGCATGCCGCGCTACCGCGCCTGGGCCGACTACATCATCGACTCGCGCGACTGCGCCGCCAGCACCGCCCGCGCCCTCCTCGACACCCTCCCACCCGCTCTCTAACAAAAACCACCACAAAGGGGACAGGCGCCTTTGTGGTGGTTTTTCATTCACCCTCTCCAAATCGACCAACTGCAAAGGAAGCAACCATGAAAGCGCTCGTCATCAACGGCCCCAACCTCAACATGCTCGGCATTCGCGAGCCGGGCATCTACGGCAGCGACAACTACGACCGCCTGGTCCAGATTTGCCAGGAGGCGGGAACCGCGCAGGGCTTTGACGAGATCGAGGTATTCCAGTCCAACCACGAGGGCAGCATCGTCGACAAGATCCAGGAGGCCTACGGAAAGGTCGACGGCATCGTCATCAACCCGGCCGCCTACACGCACACCAGCGTGGCCATTCTGGACGCTCTCAAAGCCGTCGCCATCCCCACAGTGGAGGTCCACATCAGCGCCGTCGAGACGCGTGAGGACTTCCGCCAGGTAAGCTATGCCCGTCTGGCCTGCTTCGCCACCATCACCGGCGAGGGTCTGCAGGGCTACGCCCATGCGTTGGAGCTGCTGAAAGAGCATCTCGAAAAGTAGCCTCGCGTGCAAATCCATCAACGCGATTCACACGCCAATAAAGCCAGTGCCGCCAGCAGCAACCTCGCTACTGGCGGCACTTTATTACTGGCATATAATCATAGCAGTCACACAACGTCTGGAGACGCGCATGTTAAGCATCCATCTGGGAGATTACCCCGGTTCCATCTACGATACCGAGACCTATTTTAGGAACTCATACTTGGACTCATGGTTCGAAGACCCTATGGCCGCACAGATTATTAAAAGCGTGGACGGGTCAGAGCTCATCGGCCCCCACAACATCGTAAGCAAGCAGCTGGGCTCGATCACCCCACTCGAACTGTCCGGCGGCGTCAAGACGCTGCTGCTGGTTCGCAATCTCCCAGATATGGTGTTCAACGCATCCACCTGCGGAGACAATTGCGCCCGCTGGCTACTCAAAATTGGCAAAGAGCAGGATGTGCTGGTGACCCTTTACCACATCATGAAATTCCCCTGGAAGAACTTTGAGATTCGCATCGATAACGACGACCGTATCGTCAGAAACATGCAGGAGTTTGTCGGCGCCACGAATGACTTTTTGGATGTTGATGAATAATGAAGGGGACGCATACCGTCATCGTTGAGCGCGCAAAGGTCAAATACACACTCACGTTTAAGCGCAATATTTCCTTTATACGCGGCAACAGCGGCACGGGCAAAACGACGCTCATCTCGATGATCCGCGACCACAACGCATAGGAGACGGTGCAGCGTTTGGTCCATACATCGAAAAGGTGCTGGGGCAGCGCGTTTACAAGAACGTTCGCCTGTTCCTCCCGGAATCATTTGAGTGGACGCTCTTGCAATCTGGCCTCATCCCTAACAACGACATTCCAAAAATCCTCAAGGACCCTTCGAGCTATATCGAAAGCCGCGACTACCTGAGCTGGGAGCGGTTCTTCACCGATGTGTTGGTCAAATACTCGGCAGACACTCGCTATGCTTACAAAAAGGCGAAGCTCAATGAGCAGTACCTGAAGCCGCAAGCAATGGATGCAGTCGGGAGCGTCTTACCCGAGTGTTTGAAGGCAGACTAGATACAGCGGGGAGGGCCAAGTTGGTCCTCCCCGCTGTCATTATGCCTTCTTGATCACGTATGCTAGGCCGATATCGCAGGCACAGCGCACGATTGATGCGAAGAGCCACGATACCGGCAGTGTCATGAGCAGCGGCATCGTCTGCCAGGGGATAAACCAATCGACCGCATGGATTGCGAAGATGGCGAGGCTAGCCCGACCGCAAAACACGATCCCTCGCTCAAAAGCCCCCAAGATCGGCATGTCCTTTATCTTTGGCTCTGTTAGACCAGGATTGACATACATGTGTCCCCACGGTGCCATATCGTTGA
>CABVAY010000009.1 GCA_902496455.1 uncultured Collinsella sp. | reverse complement strand
CCCCGTCCCAAATTGACTGCTCCCGATGTGGAGCGAGCCGGCATCCGAAAGCAGCTAAAATGCCCCGTCCCAGAAAGACTGGTCGCAGAAAGACGCGCTAGTCGTGGAGGGCAGCGCCGAGGAAGTTAGTGTCGAAGGGCACGGCTTCGGCAAAGGCGTAGTCGCCGTCGCTGGCGATGAGCAGATAATTCTCCTCGCCGCCGAACTCTGCATCGCCACATGGGACCACCCAAGCATGGTCGAACACCTCAAGCGCCGTGGCAACGCAATCGCGCAGGAACGTCACATCGCTCCCCTCGTTTGCGCTCACGATATTGGCAACGTAGATACCCCCGGGGTTCAGGCTGCCTCGCACCAAACGCAACGCCTCAACCGTCGCCAGCTCGCGTACGGGCTCGGCACCGCCAAAGCAATCGCTCACGACCACGTCGTAGCGACGATGGCCCACGCTCGTCACACCCAAATACGAGCGAGCCTCAGCGGTTATCACCCGCAGGCGATCGCCCGCCGCGCGCTCCAGCTCGTCTAGGTAGAACCAGCGGCGCGCCAGGCGCGTAATCTCGGCATCATACTCGATGACGTCCATGCGCAAGCCCGCGTGCGACATCAGAGCGAACTTGGGATAGGCAAACCCGCCGCCGCCCAGCATGAGCATACGGTCGATACCATGCCCGTAAGCATCACGCATTGCGTCCTCAGCCTCAAACACGTCGTCAAACGCGCGATAGTACGCAAAGACGGGCTCCGCCCAGCGTTCGCCAACGTAACTCGCGCTTTGGTAGACGCCGCCTTGCACCAATACGCGGACTTCGTCGCCGCCCTCATCGTGCACGCGTTTCACACGCGCCAACCCATTGCGGGTTCGCGCAACCTGCAGACAGGCAGCACGAACAGCGACAGCGGCCGCACCAAGCGCCGCGGCCCCCAGAGCAACGCCGGCAACGACGCCAGCAGAAACACTCGGCTTGTTCATTTAGAGCTCCTTTTGCAGATAGAGTCCGTGGTCGTAAAAACCCAAATGGCGATAGTACTTGCGCGTACCGATCGCGCTAATCACGTTGATGTGCGTATACCCCGCGTCTCGAGCAATCTGGCACGCACGCTCTACGAGCACACGCCCCAACCCGTGATGCTGCGCCGCCTGGCCCTGGTCGCCCACGCGCGCCGCCATGCCATACACGTGCACCTCGCGAATCATTGCCTCGTCCGGCGTCGTCGGCAACTCGTCTGCGTGCGCGGTAACAAACGCACGATCGGGCAACGACAGGCGCAAAAAGCCGGCGATCTTGCCCTGCGGCGTCACCCACTGCAAAAAGCGCTCGTGCGTCACCGGCGTCTCGTACGTCACTTCCTCGTCAAGGGTCAACTCGTCCAGGTCGGCACCCGCCGTGCTGATCTCGCGATAGCGAATCTCACGCACCGTCGCACCATCACCCCGAGCAGCCAGGCGGTTCTCAACGAGCTGGCGCAGGTTGAGCTTCTTGTTGCCCACCATAATGTCGTCGGAGCTAAAGTCACGAATCATACGGCTGATGCGACAGAACGCCGGCGTCACCACGATGTCGTCGGCCAGCACATCGAGCAGCTCTTCCTCGGTATAGGGGCACCACTCGCCGCGCTCGTAGCAGCCCACTAGACGCGAGCCCTCGATGAGTGCACACGGATAGACCTTGACCTCGTCGGGCATAAAGGCCCCCTCGGTCATAAAGCGCTCGTAGTCGCGCTTGTCCCCCTCCGGCGTGGCGCCCAGCAGGTTGAGCATAAAGTGCGCGTGGATCTTAAAGCCAAACAGGCGCGCAAGCGAAAACGCCCGCTCGATCTGAGCCACCGAAATACGACGCTCGTTGATATCGAGCAAATGTTGGTCGAGACTCTGAATACCCATCTGGATCTTGGTGCAGCCCAGGCGGCGGATGAGCGTGAGGGCCTGCGGCGTCACGGCATCGGGGCGCGTCTCGATAACGAGCCCCACCACGCGATGCTTCGCCGTCTCGTTGATGCGCTGCTGACGCTCAAGCTCCTCCATCGTTGCCGTCTGCCACTCGGCAGCCTCGCCCCACGGCGTACCGGGGCCGTACAGACGACGCACTGCGCGGTTATAGCCACCAACGACAGCATCCACACGCCCCTGCTCGTCGGCAACGCCGGCAGCAAGCTCAGCCTCGTCTGTCGCAATGCCGGCAGCCCGATAGCGCTCGCGGCGCTCTGTTACCACCGGCGGCAGGGCATCGGCGGGAGCGTCATCGAGCAGGCGCCCCGCCTCGGCACGACTGATGCCCGGACGCGCCAACATGGGGTTTGCCGCCACGCCGGCGACGGCATCGTCATTGAGCGCACGGAAAAGTTCCGACATAAACCATGTCTGGTACCCTTGCGGATAGTCGCTCCAGGTGCCACCGAGCACGATGAGCTCTATCTTGTCGGTCGCATGCCCCATCTGCGAAAGCGCGGTCAGACGAGCGCTCACCTGCAGATACGGGTCAAAGCAATTTTGCTCTGCACGGGCGCACGCCGGCTCGGCGTGCAGATAGCTTTTGGGCATGCGCAGATCGTTGGGGCAAAACAGGCAATCGCCCGAGCACGGCCAGGGCTTGGTGATGACGGTAATGGTCGCCACGCCCGAAGCCGTGCGACGAGGCTTCATCCTCAGCACTTGCAGCAACCGACGTTCCAGATCGGCGTCGACATTCCACCCAGCCCACCGCGCCGGCTCCTCACGTTTAACCCGCTGGTAGAACGGCAGCAGACGGCGCTTGGCCAAATCGCGTTTGTCGGCGCCCTCACGGCGCGCCTCGGCATGTATCAGTTTGACGAGCGCTTTGTCGTCCACGGTCTCGCCGCGACGCAGAGCCTCGAGTATGTTCAAGATAATCTGTTCCATGCCCCCATTGTAAAGGCAAAGGCGCCGGAGCCGATCTCGGCTTCGGCGCCTTCATCAAACAGCGCAGCTATGGTGTATAAGTCTTCGATAACCGCCCGTCACTCTGAATCAAATGACATGTCGCCCGAACCAACCTCAAAACGATACGTGGCGGACTTATCGCCATTATCGAATTCAAGATTCAAAATGGTCTCGCCGTCGTAGTCAAGCGGAAGGAAATCGCTCTCGAAGTCGCCGCTGCCCAAGGTGAGGCTCGCCTTAAAGCCCGTCGAGTTCGGAACCGTCATCTCCACATCGCCCGAGCCCACACTCACGTCCATCGACTTCGCGGGGGCCTGGTAGAGCTCGAACGTTACATCGCCCGACCCGACCTCTGCACTAAGCGCATCAGTCACGCTGCCCGCAAACCCTACATCTCCCGCACCCAGGAAAAGGTCGAAACCATCACAGGTGACACCGGCAATCTGCAGATCACCCGAGCCCACGTGCGCGTTGATTCCCTTCAGATGTTCGGCAACACGGCGCGGCAGCTCAACCGTAACCGAGCGGTCAATTGCCTTACCGTCATCACTTCCAAACTGAGAAACCTTGAGCGTCGAGTCCTCGACGGATGCGATGTTCTGCGTCGCGGCCTTGGAGGCATCCATACCATTGGCAACGCGTCCCCGCTCGATAACGCGAGCCTTGTTGCCATCAACAACCTTGACGTCCACCGAAGCCGCATTGATATCGAAATCGAGGTAGCGGAACTCATCGGCATCAAAGGTCGTACACGAAAGCTGCTGAGGCTGAGCGGAATATTTACCGCCATCGTTCATAAAATCGTCGTCATCAACCACATCGTCCATACCGGACAAGCCGGGTATAACATCGTCGAGATCCCACGGGCCATCAAAATGAATCAAAGTCCGCGAAACGCCAAAAACAAGCCCGATAATCAGTACAAACGCTCCGATGCCAACGCCCAAGCGTACCTTGGATTCATGCGAAAGCTTCATCATTCATCACCCTCTTTGGCGATCGGGTCAGCGGTAGTCGCGGTAGCCACGCCAGTATCAACCGTAGCGGAAACATTCTGAGCCCTAGCTGTCACCGGTGCCGGACCAACCTGAATATCCCCGTGCGCCCAATCACCATCGAGCGCACGCGCCACCCAGTGATAGATGGGAATCGTAAAGAAGATCAGCGCGGCAAAGGGGCCGGCACCAAACAGGAACATCAGCAAAAAGAACAGTAGCCAGCACACGGCCCAATACGGGAACGCCTGGAACGGGCCCTTCACCGGAGTCGAGCCAATCGCGGTGCCACTCGTCGCCTGCGCCGTAGCGGCATTGGCGGCCTGTGCACTCCAGCTTGCCGCCTGCGCCG
Source organism: uncultured Collinsella sp. (assembly GCA_902496455.1). Taxonomy (GTDB): domain Bacteria; phylum Actinomycetota; class Coriobacteriia; order Coriobacteriales; family Coriobacteriaceae; genus Collinsella. The sequence goes on along the minus strand of CABVAY010000009.1, from coordinate 57,359 downwards.
CCTTGGCGGCGGCGTCACTCGCCTGTGTTGCCGCCTCGGTAGCTCGTGCCGCCGCCTCATGGGTGCGTGCGCGCTCTGCCGCCTCGGCCTCGCGCTGGCGGGCGCGGTCCTCGTTCTCAAACTCGATATCGTCCTCGATCTCATCGCTCGGATTGAGCAGCTCGTCCAGGCTCACGCCATAGAGCTTGGCGAGCGAGATCAGGTTCTCGGTATCGGGCGAGCTCTCCGCGCGCTCCCATTTACTGACCGCCTGGCGCGACAGCCCCAGCTTTCGCGCCAGCCCTTCTTGGCTAAAGCCCTTGCTGCGGCGAAGGTCGGCGAGCCGCTGCGCAGTTTCTACATTCATGGTTCCTCCTATGTGATGCCAGCCGTGCCGCCGGACCGTTTTTGTTCTTAAGGCGCCTTGCACAGTTAAAAATCTATCCGCCACCGCCAAAAGCATGCCACCTATTCTAGTGAGATTTTTGACAACCGGCGGTTGCGGGTGCATATGAGCTGCGGAAATGTGTCCAAACAAAGCAATGACCCGTAGCTTGGTTGTCCCTGTTGCGGCGTTAACGGTAGTATGGTCGTACTGTTTATTCCGCACCGCCAACGGAGGGAGTTCCGCGCCGTGAACCGCGATTTCGCCTCATCGCTCATCCAGCTCAACAACACGTTCTATCGCGAGCACTCCGCCTCCTTCTCCGATACGCGCCAGGCCCCGTGGCCCGGCTGGGTGCGCACCATGGATATCGCGCTCGGGCAGCTCGACGTCGCCACGATCGAGCATCCCGTCCGTGTCTTCGATCTCGCCTGCGGCAATATGCGATTCGAGAACTTTGCCGCCGGCGGCGCACTTGCCGCCAAGGGCGTCGACGGCGCAAACCCCTCGGCAGATGCCAGCTGTCCGTTTGAGTTCTATGGCGTCGACTCGTGCCAAGACCTGGCTATCGATGCACGCGGCCACGCCCTGCGCATTCCCAACCTGCACTTCCAGGAGCTCGATGTGCTCGACGCCCTTATGAAGCTCAACCCCGCCGAGACACCCGACGTGCTTTTCGATGCCCCGCTCGCCGACATCTCGGTCTGCTTTGGCTTTATGCACCACGTGCCGTCGTGCGAGTACCGCGTACGTGTGCTCGACGCCCTGGTGCGGCAGACGCGCCCGGGCGGCATCATCGCCATCAGCTTTTGGGAGTTTATGAACGACGAGCGCATGGCGCGCAAGGCCGTTCGCGCCGAAGCCCGCGCCGAGCTCACCCCACCGTTTGAGGGTTACGATTCCGCGCAGTTTGAAGCCGGCGACCACCTCATTGGCTGGCAAAACGACCGCCACGCCTACCGCTATTGTCATCACTTTGACGATCAGCAGATCACCGACCTGGTGCGCGGCGTCCGTACGTTCTACAAGAGCGGCGAGGTCCCCGTGCGCGAGCTTGAGCGCTTCCATGCCGACGGTCGCAGCGGAGAACTCAACCGCTATGTGATTCTCAAGCGTCTGTAGGCACTGACGACTCGCCGTCGAGCCGCGCCGCAATTTTCGGGCAAACCATGCCCACCCCTTTTTTCAACCCATTGACGGAACGCGCAGCTATGCGTTCCACACTTATGACCAAGGAGCCTCATGGGAGCCGTCCACGTTCGCACGCCTAAGAACTTTGTGCTCGAGGAGCGCCTGGAGCGCTACGCCGATGCGATTGAGACGAACCCCGAGGCTTATGCCGGAGATTGGCGCAAGGCCTGTGCGCCCGCAGGCGGCAAGCCCTTCGAGCACCTTCACCTGGATCTGGGCTGTGGCAAGGGAACGTACCTTGTAGAGCGCGCGGCCCACGAGCCAAACACGCTCTTTATCGGTATGGACCAGGAGCCCATCTGCATCGCCTATGCCGCGCAGAAAATCTACGAGCAGGAGCTGTCCAACGCACTCGTCCTGCCCCGAGGTGCCGCATCGCTGCCGCAGCTGTTTGCCGTAGGCGAGCTCGATGCCATCACCATCAACTTTCCCACGCCGCAGCCCAAGGCCAAGTACGCCAAAAAACGACTCGTCCATGTCGACCATCTGATGCTCTGCCGCTCGCTCTTTGCAGCCGGCGCTACCGTCACGCTGCGAACCGATAGCAAGCCATTGCGCGACTACGCCCTGGGGCAGTTTGCCGCGGCCGGCTACGACACGCTTTGGGTTAGTGACGACGTCCGCCGCGACCATCCCGAGCACCCCGAGACCGAATATGAATGCCGCACGCGCGAGATGGGTGCCGCCGTCTATGGCATTTGCGCCACACCCGGCGAGAAGCCCAGCGATGAACAGCTCGCGGCGGGCCGCGTGCAGGAGCAAAGTCTTGCCTGCTACCTACCCGATAACCTCGATGAGCTCACCTATGTGCCTCTGGGTATGGAAGAGGCCGTCGAGAACTTTAGAAACCGCGCCCGCAAAGGCAAGAAGCGCCTGCCGCAGGAGTCCTAGGGGCTTCTGATGGTCGCGACGTCGGCAAACAAGCGCAAAGAGGCGCCGGCAAACGGCCATCAAACCTAAGTGAGTAGACTTTTTTGCAATAGCCAAGCACAACCCGAATAACGAAAACTAAAACCGCAGGTAGATCCCTTGCACAAAAGCCATGTGCTCGCGATATCGCAAAAAGTCTACTCACTTAGCTGACAACTGCACCAAACAGCTGGACAGAACGCCCATTTCCTGCATTTTCTCGCGCGCTGGCACCCCGCGCCGCCGCTACGCCATAATAGTTGGCGGACAAACGCGAGAGAAAGCAACCACATGGCACAGACCACGACAGATACTTCCGCCAGCACCGTTTCCGGCGCCGGCGCCGCCAGCTCGTTCTCGGGCGGCACGGGAACCGAAGCCGAATTCGGCTCACTCGGTGCGCTCTCCCCCACCTGGTGGGAGCCCGAGGACGGCAGCGAGCCCGAACCGTGGCTCACGCCCGACCAGGCCTTCGAACGCTTCTTTGAATGGACGAGCAATCGCGGTATTGAGCTGTGGGACCACCAGGAAGAGGCCCTCATGGATCTAGCCGCCGGTGACCATGTCATTTTGGGAACACCGACCGGATCGGGCAAGTCGCTTGTCGCGCTGGGTATGCTCTTTATGGGCATGGCTCAGGGCAAGCGCTGCTACTACACGGCTCCCATCAAGGCTCTGGTCAGCGAGAAGTTTTTCGACCTTGTGCAGGTGCTCGGCCGCGATAACGTAGGCATGATCACCGGCGACACGCATATCAACACCAAGGCACCCGTCATCTGCTGCACGGCAGAGATCCTTGCCAACGACGCACTGCGCGAGGGCGAAGATGCCGACGTGGGCTGCGTGGCCATGGACGAGTTCCACTACTTTGCCGACCCCAACCGCGGTTGGGCCTGGCAGGTGCCGCTGCTCACCCTGCCCCACACGCAATTCATGCTCATGAGCGCCACGCTCGGCGATGTCACTGCCATCGCCGCCTCACTCGAGGAACACACCGGTGCTACCTGCGACTTGGTCGTCGATGCCCCGCGCCCCGTGCCGCTGAGCTACGACTACGTGACGACCTCGCTCGAGGGCACGGTCGAGCTCGCCATGCGCCGTGGAGAGGCCCCGCTCTATATCGTGCACTTTAGCCAGGACGCCACCCTTGCGACGGCGCAATCCCTCGCCAACTTTGGCATTGCCAGCAAGGAGCAGCGCGAGGCTATTAAGGAAGCCGCCAAAGGCACGAGCTTCTCCACGGCTTTTGGCAAGATCCTCAAACGTCTGCTCGGATGTGGCGTCGGTGTGCACCACGCCGGTATGCTGCCGCGCTATCGCCTCCTGGTCGAGCGCCTGGCGCAGCAGGGCCTACTGCCCGTCATTTGCGGCACCGACACACTCGGCGTCGGCATCAACGTACCCATCCACACCGTGGTGCTCACCGCGCTCACCAAGTTCGATGGCTACAAGATGCGTCGCCTGCGCGCCCGCGAGTTCCATCAGATCGCTGGTCGCGCCGGGCGTTCGGGCTTTGACACCGAGGGCATGGTGATCGCCGAGGCCCCGGAGCACGAGATCGAGAACGCAAAGCTCATGGCCAAGGCGGGCGACGACCCCAAGAAGCTCCGTAAAATTAAAAAGAAAAAGGCCCCCGAGGGCTTTGTCACATGGAACAAGCAGACCTTTGAGCGCCTGATCGAAACGCAGCCCGAGACACTCAAGCCACGCCTGCGTATCACGCACTCCATGGTGATTAGCGTGGTCGAGCAGGGCGGCGATGCTCGCGCCCGTGTGCACGACCTCATCGAGACAAGCCTGCAAACGCCCGAGGAAAAGGCCAAGCTCGAGGTTCGTGCCGACGAAATCTTCGCCACGCTCATCGATTCCGGCGTCGTCGTTCGCACCGAGGTGCCGCCCGCGCCTGACGCTCCGGCTGACGCCGCACCAGACATCGACTATGCGCTGACGGTCGATCTGCCCGAGGACTTTGCGCTCGACCAGCCGCTCTCGCCGTTTTTGCTTGCCGCGCTGGAGCTGCTCGACCCCGAGAGCGAGACCTATACCATGGATCTGATCTCGATGGTCGAGGCAACGCTCGAGGATCCCAAGCAGGTGCTGCGTGCACAGGATCGCGCCGCGCGCGACCGCGCGATGGCCGAAATGAAGGCTGACGGCGTCGAATATGAGGAACGCCTGGAGCGCATCCAGGACGTCACCTACGAAAAGCCGCTCGAGGACTTGCTCGATGCCGCCTTCGACAAGTACTGCCAGGAAGTACCTTGGGCCAACGACTACCAGCTCTCGCCCAAGAGCGTCCTGCGCGACATGTTGGAGAGCGCGAGCGACTTTAAGGGCTATATCCAAAAGCTCGGCATCGCCCGCTCCGAGGGCATTCTGCTGCGCTACCTAGCCGAGGCCTACCGTTCCCTCGATCGCACCGTTCCCATTGAGAAGCGCGATGAGCGCTTGCGTGACATCATTTCGTGGCTCGGCTTTGTGGTGCGCTCGGTCGACTCGAGCCTGGTGGACGAGTGGGAGAACGCCGGCAACCCCGCTGCACTCGACGCCACACCGCCGCAGGGCATCGACGAGGTCGTGGCCGACCGCCGCGGCTGCACGCTACTGGTGCGCAACGCGCTCTTCCGCCGCGTGACCCTTGCGGCCCGTGGACACGTGCGCGATCTGGGCGAGCTCGACGAGGACTGGGGCATGAGCGAGGTCCGCTGGCAAAAGGCCCTCGACGCCTATCACGAGCAGCACGAGGAAATCCTCACCGACGGAGACGCCCGCAGTGCCGCGATGTTTACCATCGACGAGAGCGACGAGAAGACCGATCACGTGTGGCACGTGCACCAGATTTTTGCCGACGAGGATGGCGACCACGACTTTGGCATCATGGGCGATGTCGACCTGGATGCCACGCAAGATGGCGGCGAGGTCATCTTCAAAAACTACCGCGTCGGCTTTATTGAGGACCTGCTCGAAGACTAGCCGGGCGCAATGGAACGAAGCGGGGCCGCTGGCAACATCGCCAGCGGCCCCGCTTTTGTGCGATACGCTATCCCCTACTCGGCATCCTCGATCTCATACGAATCGGCATCGGTGGGCTCATCAACCGTGTCCGCCGCCACCTCACGCGCCTCGTCGAAGGCCGCCTTCATGGTTTTGTTCCCCCAGGTGAGTTTGCGGATCGTGAGGTCGTCGGCCTTCTTGTTTGCCAAGCGTAGGTTGTTCTCGGACGACAGGAGCGCCTCCTTGGTCTTTTGCAGATGGCTAATCGTCTTGTCGATCTCATCGATCGCCGTTTGGAACTTGCGGCTCGCGATCTCGTAGTTGCGACCGAAATCATTCTTGAACTTTTCCATCTTGGCTTCGAAGTTTGTGACGTCGATATTCTGCTGTTTGTACTCCGCCAGCTCCTGCTTATAGCGCAGCGAACCCATGGCAGCGTTGCGAAGAAGCGTAATCATGGGAATAAAGAACTGCGGGCGGATCACGTACATCTTCTCGTAGCGATAGCTCACGTCCACGATGCCGGCATTGTAAAGCTCGCTCTCGGGCTCGAGCAGCGTGCAGAGCACTGCATACTCACAGCCCTTCTGGCGACGATCGTGGTCGAGCTTCTTAAAGAAGTCCTCGTTCTTGTGCTTGGTCGCAGTCTCGTCGTTCTCGTTTTTCATCTCGAACATAATCGAAATGACCTCGTTGCCGCTCGCGTCGCACTCACGGAAGATAAAGTCGCCCTTGGTACCCTCGGACGCATCGTTATCCTTCTCGAAGTACGCGTTAGGAAACGCCGTCATGCGCAGACGGTTAAACTCGGTCTCGCAGTGCTGCTCGAGTGACTCGCCCACCATCTTGGTGGACAGGCGGACCTTCATATCCTTAAGGCGCTCAATCTCTTCGTCCTTGTAGCGAATCAGGTCATCGCTCGCGCGCTTGGCCTGCGCGAGCTCGAGCTCGTGTGCCACCTTGACCTGTTCCTCGCGAGAATCGCGCACCGCCAGCTCGCTCGCGAGCTTGGCACGTGCCTCATCGCGCTCACGCTCCGCCGCGGCGACCGCCTCCGATAGGTTCATTTTGGCCGTCAGCTCCTGTTCGCGCAGCTGGGCACGCAGGCCCTCGGCCTCTTGCTCGGACTGAGCCTTTGCGGCGGAAAACTTCTCTTGTACCTTCGCGCGATAGTCAGCAAGCGCGCGCTCGGCCTCGCTGCGAGCGGCATCGAGCTCACGCTGCGACTCTGCCGTGGCAGCGGCAAGCGCCATCTCCTGGGCCTTGTCCGCAGCGGAGAGCTTTGCCTGTAGCTCAGCAATCTGAGCGTCGCGGGCGGACAGATCGTTTTGAGCAGCATTGCGCGCCGCCGCCTCGGCAAGTTTGGCTTCGTCATCCTTGCGTCCCAGCTGCGCGCGCAGGTTGTCAATCTCACGCTGGAGCTCTGCGTTTTCCTTCTGCGCATCCGCACGGGCCTCAACCGCCGCGCGCTGGCTTGCACTCTCGCGCTCCGTGGCAGCGCCCTCAAGCTTGGCGCGCAGCTCGGCAAGCTCGGCATCGCGCTTGGCAATCTCTTGTGCCAGCTTCTGCTCCGCGGTGTTCTTCTGCTCGACAAGCTGAGCGTTGCGCTGAGACTCTGCCTCTTGCAAGGCAGCCGACGAACGCGAGCGCTCAAGCTCCAGCGCCTGCTCGCCCTCGCGCTGGACTGCCTTCACACGCTCATCCAGGTCGCGCGAAAACTCGGCATCGCGTACTTGCTTGACGATATCCGCATAGCCGGACGCATCGACCTTAAAGACTTCGCCGCAATGCGGGCACTTGATCTCGTTCATAGCAGCTCCTCGATGGACGCAAATTTCAACCGCCTACACTCTACCGCGCCACGCGGACAAAAAAGGCGCCGCCGCCATAATGGCAACGGCGCCAGAACCACCACAAAGGTGCCTGTCCCCTTTGTGGCGGTTCGAGAATTACAGTCCAAAGAAGTCAAGGATTTGATCACGGCTTACGGGTTTGTAGTCATTGGCGTCGAGGCCCACATCGTAGCGGTAAATGGGACGTTCGCGATCGCGGTTGCGCGCGTTGGTGCGGTCTCCCCTGCTGTGGATATGCCCGTGTAGCATGATGGCGCCGCGCGCCTTGCCGTTCCAGCTGAGCATGGGGTAGTGGCTCATAACCAGACGATGGCCCTTGGCATAGCCGGGGGCAATCTCCAGATAATCACGCACGTCTTCCCAAATTTGCGGCACGTCGGGATCTTCCCAATCGCCGTCATGGTTACCACGGATGAGCGTCACGTTTTGGCAGGCAATACGCTCGCGCAGGCGCACCGCCTCCGCCAGGGGCAAACGATAGGTAAAGTCACCCAGAATGTAGAGACGGTCATCCACAGCCACGCACTCATTGATGGCATCGATGACCTTGCGATTCATCTCCTCGACCGAGCCAAACGGCCGGTCCATGTCGTGCAAGATATTCGTATCGCCCAGGTGCAGATCGGCGGTAAACCACATCATCGTCTCTGTCCTCATTTCGCAACGTGTTCAACTCGTGCTAAGTATACAGACGCAGCGATGCGGCGGTTATCCAAAGAACCCGCCGAACAGTCCGCGGCGGCGCTTGTCTTGCTTTTTCGAAGCGCCACCCTGGGTATTCTTATCCTGCCGCTTCTTACGATCCCGCTCCAACTCATCGTCATCGAGTAGCATATCCCACTCAAACGGATCGTCTGTCAGATCGAACTGGTCGTCGTCATCAAACATGGCAGTCTCCCTTACCGATTAGCGAGCATCCACCACGTAGAGTCCAACACGCACCTGATGCCACGGGCTGCGCTCGGGAGCAACCTGTTGCACGCGGGCCTCAAATACGTCCTCATGGCCGTAATACATCATCAAGGACAGCGGGCCGACCTCGTTTCCCGGAACATAGCCAAGCTTGGTGTTGCCATAGCAAATCGCAACCGCCTCGGGATCATGGGGATTATCGCGCTCGGCGCACAGCGTCAGTTTATCGCCCACTTTAAGATCGCCTAGGACCAAAGCGCCGTCGGCATATTGAAATCCTGCGATATGAAATGACAGAAGAACACGTGAAGGCTCGTACATGGCAACTCCTCTAACGGCCGGATAAACCGGCGCTTAACCTTACCGAGAAGTTTACGGGCCCGTGCGGACACGAATTCACCCGCTCGCGCCTTTCACCCAGTTGCCGCAACGCTTGCGAGACAGAACGCTTGCAGATAAGATAGGGGTACGGATGGCACCCGTGGCAGCGGGTCTTGCCAACTCCGATACACGTTTTCATCGTGAGAAGTGGCCGTCTTCGCTTACGCGGGGGCGGCTATTTCATTCGGCCGATAAACAGGCCGAGTTCGATAGCCGCGATTAACAACGCCAGTAACGAAATAACATCGCTTACGTTCATACCAATTCCCTTCTAAAGGGAATTGGCCCATCCGTACCCCATAGCAGTAGTCTAACGTAAATGACAGGTAATAGGAACACTTGTTCGTATTACCTGCCATTTCCTAATGCACAAACATGCGCACGAATTTGTGCTTCCAGCTTGCGTAGGGCGCATAGCGGAATGGCACGTCCAGCCAGGTTGCCTTGTTCACGATGCTCTTCTTGTGGCTAAACGTATCGAAGCTCTCACGTCCATGGTACTGCCCCATACCGCTCGCGCCCATGCCGCCAAAGCCCATATGGCTCGTGGCCAAATGCATAATCGTGTCGTTGACACAGCCGCCACCAAAGGGCACGTAACACACAAAACGCTGCTGAACTGCGCGATCCTGGCTAAAGATATACAGGGCCAGCGGCGTCGGACGATCCGTGATAAACGTCTCGGCCTCATCCAGGTCATCAAACGTCAACACCGGTAAGATCGGGCCGAAAATCTCCTCCTGCATCACGGCGTCATCGGGGGCCACGCCGTCCAAAATCGTCGGCTCGATCTTGAGCGAAGCCTCGCGCGCGGCACCTCCAAGCACGACCTTATCGGGATCGATTAGCCCGCGCACACGCACGAAATGCTTGGCGTTGACGATATGACCGTAGTCCTCGTTATCGAGCGGATGCTCGCCAAACATACGGCGGACCTCCTCCTTGATAAGGTCCAGCAGCTCGTCGTGCACGTGCGCATCGACCAGCAGGTAGTCGGGCGCCACGCAGGTCTGCCCCACGTTGAGCCATTTACCAAAGGCGATACGCCGTGCTGCAATCTTCAAGTTTGCCGTCGCATCCACGATGCAGGGGCTCTTTCCGCCCAGCTCAAGCGTCACGGGCGTAAGGTTTTTACTTGCGCGCTCCATGACGAGCTTGCCGACCGGAACGCTACCGGTAAAGAAGATCTTGTCCCAGCATTCATCGAGCAGCGCCTCATTCTCGGCACGCCCGCCTTCGACGACCGTCACCAGGCACGGATCAAATGCTTCCTCGCAAATCTGTCTGAGCACCGCGCTCGAAGCCGGCGCATAGGCACTCGGCTTGATGACCACGGTGTTACCCGCGGCGAGCGCGCCGGCGAGCGGCTCGAGCGTCAGCAAAAACGGGTAGTTCCACGGAGCCATGATGAGCGTGACGCCATAGGGCACGGCTTGCGTCTTGCACACGCTCACGGCATTGGCAAGGTCGCACGGACGTAGTCGCGGACGACTCCATCGAGCCACATGAGCGATCTGATGACGAATCTCGGAAAGCGAGGTGCCGATCTCGCACATATATGCCTCGTCATGCGACTTACCCAAATCGGTCTTGAGCGCATGGGCAATATCGGCCTCGTGCGCCCATACCGTATCGCGCAGGCGCACGAGGGCGCGACGTCGAGCATCGACATCAAACGTGGCGTGCGTCTTAAAATAGGCGCGCTGCTCGCCGACAATGCGCGCGATTTCCTCGGTATTCATGGACCCTCCTAGTTCTCGTCCTCAAACATACCACCTGCAACAACTTCGTACATATGCTCGAGCTCCAGGCGGTCCATTAAAAGAGGAACGGGGTACAAGGGATTGGCCTCGGCATCGGCATGCGCCGCCATCTCGGGAATGTCGGAGCGGCGAATACCCGAGACATATTTGGGGATTCCCAGGGCCTCGTTCATGCGGTCGACCCAATCGATAAAGGCCTCGGCTGCAAGACTGTCCCGCGCGGTAGCCGGCGCAACGCCCGCCATGCGAGCAAGATCGGCAAGCTTGGGGGCGGCGGCGTCACCATAAGCGCGAAGCATGTGCGGCAGGATGATCGCGTTGGCCAAACCGTGCGGAATTCCGTATCGGCCGCCCAGACTGTGCGCGATGGCATGCACATATCCGACATAGGAGCGGGTAAACGCAACGCCCGCCTTATACGCCGCCGAAAGCATATTGCGGCGCGCACGCATGTCGTCGCCATGCTCATAGGCCTCGAGCAAATTGTCGCGGATGAGCTGGACCGCCTGACGCGCCATCTTGCGCGTGTAGGGCGTGGTGCTACGGCCGATAAAGGCCTCGACAGCATGCGTCAGGGCATCCATACCCGTCTGCCCCGTGGTGGACGCCGGCAACCCGCGCGTAAACTCGGGGTCGTGCACCGCAAAACGCGGGATGAGCACAAAGTCGTTAATGGGGTATTTATAGTGCGTCTCGTTATCGGTGATAACCGCCGCGAGCGTGACTTCGCTTCCCGTACCGGCGGTAGTGGGAACCGCAATAAGTAGCGGCAGGAGACGGTGGACGCGCAGCAGGCCGCGCATCTTGTTGATGGGCTTGTTTGGCTGCGCGATGCGTGCGCCCACGCCCTTGGCGCAGTCCATGGCCGAACCGCCGCCAAAGCCGATAATGGCCTGGCAGGCGCTCTCTCGATACAGCGCCGCCGCTTCCTCCACATTCGAGACCGTAGGGTTCGCACGCGTTTCGGCATAGACCGTAACGGCAATCCCCTGAGCCGTAAGCGCGCGCTCGAGTGATGCCGTGAGCCCCAAACGTGCAATACCAGGGTCTGTCACGATAAGGACCTTCTGGATCGAGCGTTTTTGAAGCACCGCGGGCACATCCTCGGCATGCTCCAAAATGCGTGGCTCGGTATAGGGCAGTACCGGCAATGCGATGCGAAAAACCGTTTGATACGTTCGGCACCAGGCGCGGCGGGCTAGATGCATAAAGGAAACTCCTTCATTTGTTGATAGGTCAACATTTGCTCGCCCGATTGTACTCAGCAGAGATCGCAGACGGCCTCCCAATCGTTAATCAATCAACATCTTCATATCTCAAAATTGTTTTATTAAAAATCATTCCTAATAGGCTTCACATTTGGTTACATTTATGGATAATAGAACTCGTCAAGACGCACGTCCGGAGAGGGCCCTTACGGGACCGGACGAGCGCACAATCGCCATCGATCGAAAGGATCGAATCATGAAGTTTGTTTGCCCCGTTTGCGGTTATGTGGAAGAGTTCGACGGCGACCAGCTGCCCGAGGATTTTAAGTGCCCCCAGTGCGGCGTTCCCGGTTCTCGTTTCCTGAAGCAGGAGGAGGGCCAGCTCGAGTGGGCTGCCGAGCACGTCGTGGGCGTCGCCAAGATGGAGGGCGTCTCCGAGGACATCGTTGCCGACCTGCGCGCCAACTTTGAGGGCGAGTGCTCCGAGGTCGGTATGTACCTGGCCATGGCTCGCGTCGCTCATCGCGAGGGTTACCCCGAGATCGGCCTGTACTGGGAGAAGGCTGCCCACGAGGAGGCCGAGCACGCCGCTAAGTTCGCCGAGCTCCTGGGCGAGGTCGTGACCGACTCCACCAAGAAGAACCTCGAGATGCGCGTTGAGGCCGAGAACGGCGCCACCGCCGGCAAGACTGATCTTGCCAAGCGCGCCAAGGCCGCTGGTCTCGATGCCATCCACGACACCGTGCACGAGATGGCTCGCGACGAGGCCCGCCACGGCAAGGCTTTCGCCGGCCTGCTCAAGCGCTACTTTGGCTAAGCCAGCCGCCTGAGAGACAATCTCTAGCTCGATAAGGCCCGAACCGCACGGTTCGGGCCTTTTTCGTGCCTCACGAACTTGTTAACTCCCTGAAATAGGACCGCCTTCGGCATCGGTTTCTCGTCAAAAACTAAGTGAGTAGACTTTTTGGAACTTGCCGAGCACACCATCCATATTGCTTTATAAAGCCGCAGGTAAATGACTTGTTGCAAAACGGCTTGGTCGCCAAAGCGCCAAAAGTCTACTCACTTAGAACCGCAGCCGTCCACGATTGAGCTGTTTTGCGTCTAACGGGCATCTTTCCGTCGATTACTCCCAATTTTGTCCAGTCAACGAATAGTTCAGACCGGAGTAATGCCTCAGCCCTTTGCTCATCCGGGCTTTTATCACGATATTCAGCATCGAACATCCTGCATACGGCCTTAACGATCGCGCGGAATCTATCCTCATCAGATATCTGTCTGTGTGTCAGGAGAAGCACATCGTAGCCCATGGCCTGAAGGGCCGTCATGCGATCGGCGTCACGCAAGCCATCCCCTGCGCGTCCGTGCGAGGCCTTTCCCTGACATTCAATGGCCACCTGTCGCCTGCCGTCCGGCGTAGAAAGTAGTAGGTCGATATATACACGGGACTTTCCCACAATCGCTCGAGCACTTGTGCTTAACGTCACTTCGACATTGAGCTCTATGCCGCAAAAACCTTCGCCTCCCAGGGCTCGCGGCAGCCCGAGCAACAAATACGCCTCGACCTCAAAAGGCGACGCGGCACCCAATGGGACGAGTTGCGATACCGCCATAAATCTATTGCCGTAACGCATCCCGCAAACATCTGAACAAAAACGGTCAAGGTCTCTGCCCAAAACCAAAGCGTCTCGACGCCATAAATTTGAAGTGGCGCCGTCCTCGGACGGGCAGCGCACCCAACCGAACGTTGTCGAAATCGCGCCCGAATCAATTGCACGCGAAAGCTCCGCCTCAAGTGCCGCAGGCAGAGCGCACACCGCAAACAAGCCACACATCTCCGCCAATACCAAAAGAAGCTGAAGATCCGTCAGATGCCGTGACATGATGAATGCCGTCAGTAGAGGAGACGTAATCAAAAATCCATGCTCCGTTTCCAGCACGGATTCCCTGGGGAGCTCACCAAGAAACAGCCGCTGCCTAATGCTGGCAGGACAAGTCCGTTTGTTTCTCGTCCGAACCAATGTATGCAACGGAAAACCGAGCGCGACCGCAGCCGTCGGGTTGCGGGCGAGATCATATCGCTGCCGGTCTTCTTCCGGTCGTGGAAGCGACGGACACAAAGCGCGGACTTGAGGAGGCAAACGCCAGTACCTAAAAGCCGATATGTCACAAAGTAGATCCTTCATAGGCACAGGAGAACACGAATTTCAACCCAGTCAGTCACGCATTGGCGCGAACGCACCAAAAATGGCGCCGAACGGACTGCCAAGTTTTCAACAGCCCTCCCCAACTGGCCAAAAGCTTGTCGAGAGCTGGACGAAGCCCTGTTGAAAACCCCATTTTTTTTCTCATGCAGAAGCTTTACGCGGCAAGTGAGTAGACTTTTTTTGAACATTCCGAGCAGGCCGGTCTTCCTGCTTTTCAAAACCGCAGGTAGATAGCTTGTTACAAAACTGCCTGGTCGCCAAAGTGCTAAAAGTCTACTCACTTAGATTGCAGAGTGCCCCCCCATTAGCTGCAATTCCAAGGTAGTTAGTACTTTTGGACTCAGGTCGTCATACTGGACAAGAATATGAGTTGAGTTTTCAGGGGCAGATGCGCCATCGGCACACCAAAAACAGTCACCGATATCGATAAAAGGGATGCTCGAGCGCGTGAGGGCCCGTGCAAAAGTGCTTCCGCCCGTTCCGCGCTCCGCAACCACGGTGCAGTAAAGGCCCGCGTCTGCATGCTCGATCGAGACCTCTCCTGCCGGAAATACCTTCCGCACAAGCACCATCAGGCCATCACGCGCCTCGCGAGCACGAACGCGCACGCGGTTCACATGTCGCTCGTAATCACCCGATTCCAGCAAGCGAGCCAATGCAACTTGATCTATAGAGCTAACCGACGAGGCGTAAAAACCAAGGTCGCGCCTAAACCGCTCCATCAGCTCGTCGGGCAGCACCATGTACGCTAGGCGCAACGCCGATGACAGGCTCTTCGAAAACGTATTGGTGTAGATAACCGACTGGGCGGCATCGATCGACGCGAGTGCGGGGATCGGCTTGCCGGCAAGGCGGAACTCACAATCAAAGTCATCTTCGATGAGATATCGACCCGGCCGTTCGGCAGCCCAGCTCAGCAGCGCATATCGACGCGCGATGCTCGTCACCAGGCCGGTTGGATATTGGTGAGACGGCATCAGGTGAAGGACATCGGTCCCAGTTTTCTGCAGAGTGCTCAGGTCGACGCCGTCATCATCCAACGGGATATGCCGAACTTTGCAACCCATGGCCTGATAGATGCGCGTCAGGCGCAAATAGCCCGGGTCCTCAACGGCATACACCTTGTCGGCTCCAAGCAACTGAACCAACATAGTATCGAGCAGCTGGGCACCTGCACCGATAACGATGTTGTTGGGGTCGACATTCATACCCCTTGTCCCGCGCAGATGGTGAGCAATTGCGCGTCGCAGCCGAGCGGTGCCCTGCGCCGGTGCGGGCGAAAAGATTTCGCGCTCGTCTTCGGATGCCAGCGTCGCCCGTAGCGCACTTTGCCAAAGCCGCGCCGCCTCCAAAGCGGAAGGAGAAAGTGCATCGAACAGCTCAACCTGTCCGTTGACATCATGCGCGCTGGGACCCGCAGAGGCGGCATCTCGGTCGATGTCCTCCGCAGCTGAAGCCAAAACCGGTGCATCCGGAAGCTCGCAAGCGTAGTAGCCACGACGCGGCATTGAGCAAATATAGCCCTCAGCGAGTAACTGGCTATATGCATTCTCGATGGTAATGACACTGATTCCCAGATGACTGGCAAAGGCGCGCTTAGACGGAAGATGCTCCCCCGCCGCAATACGTCCAGCAACAATATCATCTCGAATTTGCTGATAAACATACTCATAGAGCGATGCCTCGCCACGTTTTTCCAAATTGTAGTCAAGCATGAGTTTGCCACCTGACCTTATCGAGCTGTTCAATCTGATATTAAGCTGACCTTATTATTATCTCGAAAACTGAGTATTTTGCCATACCCAGCTCCCCGATAGGATGTTCCGTCAAACAATGCACATGCCAACCAAGGGAGCAACCATGGCAGAACAGACCAGCAAGGCCGATCGCGTCAAACTCAATCGCGAACTCGCACAGATGCTCAAGGGCGGCGTCATCATGGACGTCACCACACCCGAGCAGGCGCGCATCGCCGAGGAAGCGGGCGCCTGCGCCGTCATGGCACTCGAGCGCATTCCGGCCGACATCCGTGCCGCAGGCGGCGTCTCGCGCATGAGCGACCCCAAGATGATCAAGGGCATCCAGGAGGCCGTCTCCATCCCCGTCATGGCCAAGTGCCGCATCGGTCACATCGTCGAGGCGCAGGTCCTGCAGGCCATCGAGATCGATTACATCGACGAGTCCGAGGTTCTCTCCCCTGCCGATGACGTCTATCACATCGACAAGACCCAGTTTGACGTGCCGTTTGTCTGCGGCGCCCGTGATCTGGGCGAGGCGCTGCGCCGTGTTGCCGAAGGCGCCACGATGATTCGCACCAAGGGTGAGCCGGGTACGGGCGACGTCGTTCAGGCCGTGCGTCACATGCGCAAAATCCAAAAGCAGATCCGCGACGTAGTTGCCCTGCGCGACGACGAGCTCTTTGAGGCAGCCAAGCAACTGCAGGTTCCGGTCGAGCTGGTGCGCGAGGTCCATGCCACGGGTAAGCTTCCCGTCGTGAACTTTGCCGCTGGCGGCGTAGCGACCCCCGCCGACGCCGCGCTGATGATGCAGCTGGGTGCCGAGGGCGTCTTTGTCGGCTCGGGCATCTTTAAGAGCGGCGACCCCGCCAAGCGCGCCGCCGCCATCGTCAAGGCCGTGGCAAACTTCACCGATGCCAAGCTCATCGCCGAGCTTTCGGAGGACCTGGGCGAGGCCATGGTGGGCATCAACGCCGACGAAATCGAGATCATCATGGAGGAACGCGGGCGCTAGTCCAGCAGAAAGGATCGCACATGAGCGATTATGCAGACCAGACGGTCGCCGTGCTGGCGGTCCAAGGTGCTTTTGCCGAGCACGAGGCAAGACTATCCGAGCTGGGCGCACGTTGTATTGAGCTGAGGCAGGCGGCTGATTTGAAGCAGGACTTTGACCGTCTGGTACTTCCCGGCGGCGAGTCTACCGTTCAAGGGAAGCTGCTTGATGAGTTGGACATGCTCGAGGAGCTTCGTGCCCGTATCGCTGAAGGTATGCCCGTCCTGGGCACCTGCGCCGGCCTGATTCTACTGGCTCACGACCTTGCCGCCCATGACGATAAGGGCACGCCGCGTCTGGAAACCATGGATGTACTTGTCGAGCGCAATGCCTACGGCAGGCAGCTCGGCAGCTTTCGAACCAAGGGGCAAATAGCCGGCATCGACGGTGAAGTGCCGCTGACGTTTATCCGCGCGCCCCGCATCGTCGAGGTCCACGGCGACGCCAAGGCCTTAGCGAAAGTCGACGGTCGTATTGTCGCCGCCCGTCAGGGCAACCAGCTCGGCGTAACCTTCCACCCCGAACTCGACGAAGACACCCGCCTCCACGAACTGTTCCTACAAATGTAGGCAAAGTAGAACGAGCGTGGATTTTCGGACACATAACAAATGAGAGTGGATAATCTCCCACTTTGAACTTGGATGCAGGCTCAAACCGGGAGATTATCCACTCTCATGCTATGTAGTCGTTGGGGACGCTCTTAAACGACTAGACAAAACTATAGGAACACCCAATGACTACTTTGGACCATGACGGCGCCGCAGGTAGAGGACGAACAGCGAGCGCCCGTCAGAGCGAACAAATTGGCATGAA
Source organism: uncultured Collinsella sp. (assembly GCA_902496455.1). Lineage (GTDB taxonomy): Bacteria > Actinomycetota > Coriobacteriia > Coriobacteriales > Coriobacteriaceae > Collinsella. The sequence continues at coordinate 39,974 of CABVAY010000009.1, read as the reverse complement.
AAGAGGACGGCATAGACCTTCTGGTCATGCCGTCCTCTTTGAATGACAAGTTGTCGCTCTGGTGGGCGCGCAGCGTCAAGTGGTTACGGCGTTTGGTAAAACGCCGTAACTAAAAACGGTTACCGCGGAAGCCGCCGCCGTTGCGGCCGCCACGGTCGCCACCACGACCGCCGCGGTCGTTACCACGGTTACCGCCGAAGCCACCACGGTTGCCACCGCGATCGCCATAGCCACCACGGTTGCCGCCAAAGCCGCCGCGACCGCCACGGTCGCCGCCACGGTCACCAAAACCGCCACGGCCGCCGCGATCGCCACCGCGACCGCCACGGTCACCGCCACGGCCACCGCGATCGCCAAAGCCGCCGCGACCGCCACGGTCGCCTCCACGGCCGCCACGGTCGTCACGGCCACCGCGAGGACCGCGGTCCTCGTCCAGGCCCATGGCGACGAGCGGAGCGATAACCTTATCGAGAGCGGCCATCAGCTCGGTGGCCTCCTCATAAGAAAGCTCGGGCAGGAGCTTCTCCTTCTTGTTGGCAAGCTCGACCAGGCCCTCAGCGGCATCCTCGGCGGCGAAGACAACAATCTTGCGCATATCGCCCTCGGCGTCGTCGATGCGGCCGACCAGATCGGCAGCCTCGGCCTCGGCCATCAGGCCATCGAGCTCACGAAGGCGCATGCCCAGCAGGTCGGACATTTCCTTCTGCTCCATCTTGGGCTTGAGGTCAAGAAGCTTGATGGCGCGCTCGATGTTCGCCATGCGCTCGGCCTTGGCCTCCTCCTCCTTGGAAATAGCAAAGCGACGGCTACGCAGCAGGCGGGCGGCCTTCTGCATCTTGTCCATCAGCTCTTCGTCATCGTAATCAACGGCGGCCTCGACAACCTCGGCCTCCTCCTCGGCGGAAACCTCGTCAGCAGCCTCAACCTCGGCAGCTTCGGTCTCCACGGTCTCGACTGCCTCAACCTCGGCAGCCATGGTCTCGTTCTCGGTCTCGTTCATGATCTCTTCGTTCTCGGACATGAGACTCCTTCTTAGCCCTCTCGGGCATCATCGCCCCATTCGCGGGGCCCGTCGCGCACTCTTTGCGCTTTAAACATTCATGCCTCTCGGCAAAACGTCCATTAGTTTATGGTGTTGCCATCCAATCTAGCTGCAGAATCTATGTGTACACATTAATGCGACATGTGCGACTCGCGACGAGCGTACACCAGCGACGTCGCGAACCCGACCACGGCAATCACAGCCGCCACACGCACGGCAGCTGCAAATCCAATCGCCTGGGCAACGTCGGTCGCAGCGCCAGCCGCGCCGGCAGTCGCTGCAGAACTCGAGAGCAGACCGATAAACAGCGATGGGCCAAACGATGCGGCAATCATGTTCCACGTGTTAAGCAATGCCGTTCCGTGGGGATGCTCAGCGGCAGGCAGCGTCTCCAAGCCGGCCGTTTGCGAGGGGCTCAGCACCAAACCGACTCCGGCATACACCACAACGGTCAGCGCCACGACGACGCCGATGTTCATACTTGCCGCCGTCATCGAGATGGCAGTCTGCCCCACGGCAATCAGGGCAAAGCCGACCGGCAGCAGCGGCCATGCGCCACGGGCGTCCATCACGCGTCCGCCCACAATCGAGGTCACGGCGTTGCAGGCAATCGCCGGCAAAATGAGCAAGCCCGCAATAAGTGCGGTCATGCCGTATGCGCCCTCAAAATAGAGCGGCAACAAAACGCTCATCGAGAACGTCGTCATCATCGACACCACCACAAGCAAACACGCAGGCCAAAAGCGAAAGCTCGCCATGGGACGCACGTTAAGCACCGGGTGCTCGAGCTTGAGCTGACGGGCCGCAAACAGGCCGAGCAGCACAATGGCGGCGAAAAGCGCCACGATGCCGGCAATCAGATTGGTCGAGAACTCGCCTACGGAATACACAAATGCCGTAATGCCGGCGGCGAGCAAAACAACCGACAGAATATCAAGCGTGGTGCTCGAGCGCTCTCCGACATTCTGAACAAGCTTAACGCCCGCCGCAGCGACCACAATGCCGCCCACCAGCGGCACTACGAACACCGCCCTCCAGCCGAACAACGTGCACATAAGACCGCTGATTACGGGTCCAAACGCCGGCCCTAGCGTAATGCAGGCACCGCCCAGGCTAAGATACAGACCGAGCTTCTCGCGCGGGGCGCAAGACAGCACCACGTTCATCATGAGCGGGAACAAGATGCCCGATCCCGCAGCCTGCAAAATACGACTTGGTAGCAAAACGCTAAACGACGGAGCGATCAGACACAGGACTTCGCCGGCGACCATACATCCGCATGCGAAAAACAACAGCTTGCGCGTCGAGAAACGGCCGGACAGGAAGGCCATGATGGCCGTAAAGATCGACGTCACGATCATGTAGCCCGAAACGAGCCACTGCGCCGTGGTGGCACTCACCGAAAAGGCTGCCATAATGTCGTGCAACGCCACGTTAATGATGTTCTCGTTAAACGCGGCAACAAAGGCTGCAATATACATAACGACGAGAAGCGCCGCAGTGGCCGATGGCGTTGCTTGAACTTGTTGCTGAGATTTGCTCCCCATGCATTTCCTTCCTCTTGGAACGACAGTCGCATCGCCCCAGAGGAACAGTCCAGGGCGAAAAATGAGCCCTAGACTTACGCCAGACGCCGTACACGACGAATCTGGCAACATGGTCCAACGTCAAAAGATTGTAACGCGGACGCGCAGCTTTCCTTCCGCGCTATTATTAAAAGTCCACGAAAGCATAAGACATGAGGAGCCCGCCATGATTAAGCCCATCATGAAATCCGAGTTCTTTTTGCGCCTGCCTTCCGAAGACGCGGGGCCCGACGATGCCGCGACCGGGCAGGACCTCCTGGATACACTCCACGAGCATGAGCACGAGTGCGTGGGGCTCGCCGCCAACATGATCGGTGTGCGCAAACGCATCATCTGCGTAAAGGACGGCAACAGGGCGCTCCTGATGTACAACCCTCAAATTCTTGAACAGGTCAATGCCTATCAGACGAGCGAAGGATGCCTCTCGCTGATCGGCGAGCGTCCCTGCACCCGCTATCGCCGCATTAAGGTTGAGTATTTGGACGAGAACTTCGTTCACCGCATCAAAAACTTCTCGGGCTACACCGCCGAGATCATCCAACACGAAATCGACCACTGCAACGGGATTGTTATTTAGTTCCGCCGATTCAAGAAAGCTCCCTGCAGCAAAACAACTGCAGGGAGCTTTTCATAGTGCGGAGTTTCTATCCCCTACGACTGGCGATAATGATCGAAGAAGTCGGCGAGGTCTTCGAGGGACTCTTTGAGTACTTCCATGCGCGGCAGGTACACGATGCGGAAGTGATCGGGCTCTGCCCAGTTAAAGCCGCCGCCGCGCGTGATCAGAATCTTCTTCTCGTGCAGCAGGTCGAGGGCAAACTGCTCGTCATCGGTGATGTTGAACTTTTTAACATCCATCTTGGGGAAGATGTAGAACGCCGCACGCGGCTTAACCACCGAGATGCCGTCAATCTTGTTGAGCGCCTCATACACAAAGTTGCGCTGCTCGTAGACACGGCCGCCGGGACGGATGTAGTCGTTAACGGACTGATGGCCGCCGAGCGCCGTCTGGACGATCGACTGAGCCGGCACGTTGGAGCACAGGCGCATGTTGGAGAGCATGTTGATGCCCATGATGAAGTCGCTCATGCAGCGCTGGTTGCCCGAAAGCACCATCCAGCCAATGCGATAGCCCGCGATCATGTGCGACTTGGACAGACCGCTAAAGGTGACGCAGGGCAGGTCGGGGGCGAGCGAGGCAATCGAGACGTGCTCGTAGCCGTCCATGCACAGGCGGTCGTAGATCTCATCGGCAAAGATCATCAGCTGATGCCTACGTGCAACCTCGACGATGCCCTCGAGCACCTCGCGCGGATAGACGGAACCCGTGGGGTTGTTGGGGTTGATGATGACGAGGGCTTTGGTCGCGCTCGTGATCTTGGACTCCATATCCTGCAAGTCGGGATACCAATCCGCCTGCTCATCGCACAGATAATGTACGGGATGACCGCCAGCAAGGGTTGCGCACGCCGTCCAGAGCGGATAGTCGGGGCTGGGGATCAGAATCTCGTCGCCATTGTCGAGCAGCGCGTTCATCGAAAGCTGAATGAGCTCGGACACGCCGTTGCCCGTGTAGATATGCTCCATCTGAACGTTGGGCAGGCCTTTGATCTGCGAATACTGCATGATCGCCTTGCGCGCGGAGAACAGGCCACGCGAGTTGGAATAGCCTTCGCAGTCGGGCAGCTGCTGGCGCATGTCCTTGATGACCTCATCGGGCGTGCGGAAACCGAAGGGCGCCGGGTTGCCGATATTGAGCTTGAGGATGCGCTCGCCCTCGTCCTCCATACGGGCGGCCTCGTCGACGACGGGACCGCGCACGTCATACAGGACGTTATCGAGCTTGGTGGATTTAGAAAAAGTACGCATGGTGGTGCTCCTTGCAATTTGAGCTGAGGGATGGGGTTCGGGCTTGGAATCGTTGCGGGGTGATGATGCCTCGCCTTGATCGGCGTCGCCGGCAAGCAGCCAGGTAACATCGACCTCCAAAATACGGGCGAGCAGCTCAGCCACATCGCGCCGCGGGATCGTCTTGCCGCTCACATATTGGCTCATCTGACTCTTGCCGAGTTTTTTGCCGAGCATCTCCGATGCGCGGATCACGTCCGACTGGCGAACGTCGCGATCGGACATAGCCTGTCGCAGGCAATCGCTAAACGTCTCTTGGGCCACTAGAACCTCCTTGCTGGCAAAGTTCAATTTATAGAACACGAATTGAACCATGGTTCAATTTAGCAAGCAGTATAGCGCGGCACCTCATTCGAAAGTTCAATTTCATAAGAAAATGTACCGGACTCCGAGATTTGCCCAAAGCGGACAATGGCGTGTACGCGTTTAGAGGTATTCAAGGAATCGAGCGGCGGCAAGCGAAACGTCAGCCGTGCGATATATCGCATTGATCTGCCGATGGGGATGTCCCTCGAGCGAACGCACGGCAACATCGAACTGACAGCGGCGCAAGATGAGCGCGGGAAGAATGCTCACGCCCAGGCCGTCCTCGACCATAGCCATAATCGCATAATCATCCCAGGTCGACAGCTTGGAGCACACCGTCAGCCCCGCCCGACGGAACAGCGGCGTAATCTCGTCATCGGTGCCGCGTTCTAGCAGAATAAACTGCTCGTTGGCTAAATCGGCAAGAGAAACGACCTCCGCCGTGGCAAGCAAAGAATCTGCCGGCACTACCGCCATCAACTCGTCGCGCACCAAAGACCGCGATGCCATGCCGTTTTCTCGGGGTTCACGCGGGATAAAGCCCAGATCGCAGCGGCCCTCTGCCACCCATTGTTCAATCTCTGAGTAATCGCCCATCAGCAACTCGTAATCGACGTCCGGGTGATCGGCGCGAAAGCGCGCAATCACCGGCGGCAGCACGTGGGTCGCCACACTCGAAAACGTACCGATGCAGATTTTGCCGCGCATGAGCCCGCGCATCTCATCCACCCGTCGCTGCAAGCGAGTGAATTCCTCGCAGAGCGCCTCGACAGCCGGCATGACCTGCCGCCCGTCGGCAGAAAGCACTACGCCCTCGCGACTGCGGTCGAGCACCTTAAAGCCCCAATCGGCCTCAAGATCGGCCACCATACGGCTCACGCCCGACTGCGAATAGCTCAGGCGCTCGGCAGCACGCGTAAAGCTTCCGGCGCGCACCGTCTCCAGCAGCACCTGCATCTTTTGAATATTCGTTTCCACGACACGCCTCCACCTTTACATGAATTTTTGTCATGTTAGCCATGCATTATATTCGCTTTTCTTCTATTGCCAGTTCGCCCATAGTGAACATGCTCGAATATAGAGGGGACGGAAGCGCATGGACAACGGACTGTTTACGTACTTAGCAGCATTGCTATTGTTTGGCTCCAACGGCATCATCGCCGCTGCCATCGCGCTGCCGAGCTCCGATATCGTGCTACTGCGCACGTTTTTGGGCGCCCTCTCGCTTGTCACTATCCTTGCCATCACCCAACGCCATAAACTGCAGGCGCCATCTCGTCCCCACGAAGCCGCAGCACTCCTTCTGTCGGGAGCCGCGCTGGGTGCCAGCTGGATTTTTCTGTTCCGTGCCTACCAGACGATCGGCGTCGGCGTATCCTCGCTGCTGTACTACTGTGGCCCCATCATTGTCATGGCGCTCTCCCCACTCATCTTTGGTGAAAAACTGACCGGCGGCAAAATCGCCGGGTTTATCGCCGTCGCCTGCGGTGCTTTTCTCATTGCAGCACAAGGTCTAGGCGGCAATATGCCCATTGCGGGTATCGTCTGCGGTATCGCCTCGGCATTTTGCTATGCGCTGATGGTCATCGCTAGCAAGGGTGCGCCACACATCGAAGGCCTCGAGAACTCCACGCTCCAGGTGAGCGCCGCCTTTGTGACCGCGCTGGTCCTCACGCTCATCACGCAGGGCGCTCCCTCATTCCTGTCCGCCGGCGTCGCCGCCAGTATTGATTGGCGCGCCGTCGTCATGCTCGGCGTCGTCAACACCGGCATCGGTTGCCTGCTCTACTTTAGTGCCGTCGCCAAGCTGCCCGTCCAGACCGTCGCGGTCGTCGGCTACCTCGAGCCGCTTTCGGCCGTCGTGTTCTCGGCCGTCCTTTTGGGCGAAGCCATAACACCGGTCCGCCTGATGGGCGCCGCGCTTATCATCGGCGGCGCGATTTTTTGCGAACTCGCCGGCAAACGCGCAAACGCCAAGGCTGGCATCGCCCAGACAGTACGTGCTTAAAAGCCCCTGCTTTGAAATGCTACCTGCGTAGATAAATAATCCCCAGCTGAGGATTATTGTCTAAAATAACCTGATGTGCCAAACTGCTCTTGTATGTATAAAGACGGCATAAAGATTATCTGTCCTAAACAGATAACCGGATGTCTAAGGGAGTCCACGTGGCACACAACAAACTGGAGGCAAGCCCCCAAGACCAGCGTGGTCAAGGCGGGCACGGAGCCATCCCCCTCTCCGCTGGCATGCTGCTTGTAACGCTCGGCGTCGTCTATGGCGACATCGGCACGAGCCCCATGTACACCATGAAATCAATCGTCGCCAACAACGGCGGCATCGGTACCGTCAGCGAGGACATGATCCTGGGCGCGCTTTCGCTCGTCATCTGGACCATGACACTCGTGACCACGGTCAAGTACGTGGTAATCGCCATGAAGGCCGACAACCACAACGAAGGCGGCATCTTCGCCCTGTTTAGCCTGGTGCGAAAAGTGGCACCATGGCTGATCCTACCTGCCATGATCGGCGGCGCGGCGCTGCTCGCCGACGGCATCCTCACCCCCGCGGTCACGGTCACCACAGCCATCGAGGGCCTGCGTACCATCGAGTGGGGCCACGCGCTGCTTGGCGACGGCCAGACCAACGTCATCATCATCACCATCATCATTATCTGCGGCCTATTTGCCATGCAGCGCGCCGGTACATCGTCGATCGGCAAGCTGTTCGGCCCGCTCATGACGTTGTGGTTCCTGTTCCTGGCAGGCGCCGGCCTGTTCAACATGCTCGGCAACCTGTCCATCCTGCGCGCGCTCAACCCCATCCGCGGCATCATGTTCCTGTTCTCGCCCATCAACCACTCGGGCATCATGGTGCTCGGCTTTGTCTTCCTGTCGACAACCGGCGCCGAGGCCCTCTACTCGGACATGGGCCACGTTGGCAAGGCCAACATCTATGCATCCTGGCCGTTTGTTAAGGCGGCCCTTATCCTCAACTATCTGGGTCAGGGAGCTTGGCTGCTCGCCAATAACTCCAACCCCCAGATGCTCGCGATGGATATCGTCAACCCGTTCTATATGATGCTTCCCGAGCCCCTGCGCCCCTTTGCCATCGTGCTTTCGGCCGTAGCGGCCATCATCGCCTCGCAGGCGCTCATCACCGGCTCGTTCTCGCTGGTATCCGAGGCCACGCGCCTCAACCTTATGCCGCATCTGCGCATCCACTACCCCAGCGACACCAAGGGCCAGCTCTATATTCCGCTCGTCAACAACATCATGTGGGTCGGCTGCATCTTCATCGTGCTGCTGTTCCAAAACTCCGAGCGCATGGAGAGCGCCTACGGCCTCGCCATTACCGTGACCATGCTCATGACCACGACGCTTTTGACGAGCTATATCGCTGGCATTCTCAAGCACAAGCTGGGCGCCTGCGTCTTCGCCCTGCTCTTCGGTGCCATTGAGCTGTGCTTCTTTGCCTCGTGCCTCACCATGTTCTTTGACGGCGGCTACGTCATGATCTTCCTGGCCGCACTGCTGTTTGGCCTTATGTACGTGTGGCGCCGCGGCACCGCCATCGAGCGCACGCAGACGATTTTGCTGCCCGTCTCCAAGTACATCGACCAGCTCAACCGCCTGCGCAATGACGAGACCTACCCCGTGCTCGCCGACAATCTGGTGTTCCTCACCAACAGCCCCGACCCGCTCACGCTCGACCGCGACGTGCTCTATTCCATCCTGGACAAGCACCCCAAGCGCGCCAAGGCATATTGGTTCATCAACGTACACGTTACCGACGAGCCCTATACGCACGAGTATTCCGTTGAGACCTTTGGCACAGACTTCCTGTTCCGCGTGCGCTTGGACCTGGGCTTTAAGGTCAATCAGCGCATCAACGCCTACCTGCGCCAGATCGTTGGCGACCTGATGGCCTCGGGTGAGTTGCCGCCGCAGCACCACACCTACTCCATCTACGAGACGCGCGGCAACGTGGGCGACTTCCGTTTTTGCATGCTGCGCAAGATGCTTGCCCCCGAAACGGACATCAACCGCAACGACCATCGCGTCATGGCCATCAAGTACGCCGTCCGCCGCGCCTGCGGAAGCCCGGCACGTTGGTATGGTCTCGAGAACTCGGCCATCATCATCGAGTACGTACCGCTCTTTGCCCGCATGCGCCCGGCCGTCAAACTCGTGCGCACCCAGGTGCCGCTCGAGATCCAGATCGAAGAGGCCGAGGAAATGGAAGTCGACATCTTCTCGGACGACTTGGTCAACGGCAACGAGGCCGGCAAGAGCATGAACGTCGATCCCACCGAGCTGCTCGAGAGTGTCGCCGATACGCCCGAACAGCAACTCGACGGACTCGAGAGCACCCAGTTCAACGACGCCAACTTCTAACACGCCATCAGCCATTGACGACAACGGCCTCGCATCTCATAAGAGGTGCGAGGCCGTTTTATGTCGCAACGGACCAGTGAGCTACGAACGACGCGGCTCGGGAACCACGAGCCTATCGGGGCTCGCGCCCTCAGCATCCATCAGGCTCACGTAGCGAATCGACGGATCCCCATACATCGCGTAGTAATAATTGCCCGTGCGCGCGCTAAAGCATCCGGTGTAGATAGTCTTCTCGAACTTGCCATCGCCCATCCTGGACGCTCCCTCGATCATCACCACGCCCTCGAGCGAGCGGAACATGCGAACGACGTTTTCGGTCTCGCTCTCCTTTTGCGGGTAATTGGCATTGAGGTACGCCGCCTTTACAAAACGGCTCGGCGAATAGCAATCGCCCGGAATGCCGCGCATGCCGGCACCGGCTCCATAGGGCTTGAGCTCGGCGCCGCGCCATGTCGCCGTCTGCGGAAAATCGCTTGTGGCGGTGATATAGGTGCGCAGGTTTTCCATGTGCCACGGGAAGGTCGGCTGGTTGGCAAGGGTGTCGACCGGATCGTCGTATACATGCAGGCCGTCAGCCATCATCTCGACCACGATGCTGCGCTGGCTGTCGCCGATAATCCAATGGAGCAGCGACACGCCCAGCCCCTCTCCGGCAGATTTGGCGACAATCACCGTGTCGCGCAGCGCGGCCTCGACCTCATCGACCGTCGAGAACGTCGCTGCCACCCACAGGGGGAACTCATAGGCCGCGATATTGGTCTTGCCGTCGACAGGGTCCTCGGCATACTCGGCATAACCCGGGAAATTGAGACCCGCCACGGCGAGGCCCGCATCGTTGCCGCAATCGAAGAACATAGGGTAGTTCCTGTAATCGATGCACATACCGATCACCGCGTGCGCCGCTGTCGCGTCGTCGATAAACGAATACGGAATGTGAAACCCGCGCGGCATCACGCGAACCTGTTGGCCGTAGTCAAAGCTCCAGTCGAGATTGCGGCCCAGATACATGTGGCCAGAATTATCGGTAAATCGAATACTCGTACACATAGCGCCTCCTAGCTTTACGTTCTTGCTAATTTCATTGTCTCCAAACAAAAAGGCGCTAAACACAAAAGCCCGGACATGACAACAATGTCATGCCCGGGCTATTCAAGCAGGATAAACTCAACCAAGTTAACCCCGCAGGTCGTCTAAGGGGTCAAAGTGCCGCAGATTGCCACGAAAGAGGAGCGAAGCGTACTTAAGGTACGCGAGCGACGATTGAGCGGCAAGGTGCGGTGCTTTGGTCCCCTTAGACCAACTTTCCAAGACAGTGATCGATCATATGCTGGATCATCTGTGCCTCAAAGCCCGCGTAGTCGCGGCGGCACTCCTTCATCTTGCCGTCGACAATCTGGTCAAAGGCAACCTTGCACTTGATATAGCGCGTGGACTTGGTGACCTCCTCGTGCGTCAGGCAGCTCTCCTCCATCTTGCTGGCACCCAGGCCAAACACCAGACGGGGGTTGTAGAGTACGTGGGGCTCGCCGGCATCGTCCAGGTAGACGCAAACCTTCTTGGTAACGCCAATCTGGTTGGCGGCCAAGCAGCCGGCATCATCGAGCGACTTGATGGTATCGATCAGATCCTGAGCGACCGACTCGTCCTCGACAGTCGCAACCTCGCAACGCTGAGACAGGATAGCCTCGTCGCGGCAGAGCTCTTTAATCATACGTTCCTCCATAGGGGTCGTTGTAACCGCTTAAGTATACGGTACCTACACAATTTCATGCGAAAGATACCGCCCGTCCGTTACAAACCGCCGAACATCAACATGTGAGGAACACCAACTTCACAAAGGCGATATAGTGGGTGAGTTCGTGTCAATCGGCCTAAACTCGGGGCCGAACAAGGAAAGGGTATGCATGGACGAACTATTTCACGTCAGCGAGCGCAAGTCCACAATCGGGACCGAACTCCGCGCTGGACTGACAACATTCCTGGCGATGGCCTACATCATCGCCGTCAACCCCGCGGTGCTCTCGGGTGCTGGCATCGATGCGGGAGCGCTCGCCTGTGCCACCTGCCTGGGCGCCGGCATCATGACCATCTGCATGGGCATCTTCGCCAACCGTCCGCTCGCCTGCGCATCGGGCTTAGGCGTCAACGCGATGATCGCCGGAATCACCACCACCGTCTGCGGCGGTGACTGGCACGTGGCCATGAGCGTCATCTTCCTTGAGGGCGTCGTCATCTTGCTGCTCGTGCTTTGTGGCCTGCGTGAGGCCATCATGGACGCCATCCCGGTTGTCCTGCGTCACGCCATCTCGGTGGGTCTGGGCCTGTTCATCGCCATGATTGGCCTGTGCGATGCCGGCATTATCACCGCTGGCGCCGGTACACTCGTCGGTCTGGGCGACATCACCTCCCCCACCTTCATCGTCGGCATCATCTCCATCCTGGTGACAGTCGCCCTCGCCTGCCGCAACGTCCCCGGCTCGCTGCTCATCGGCATCGTCGTCGCCGTCATCGCCGGTATCCCCCTAGGTGTGACCCATGCTCCGACCGGTATCATCGCCCCGCTCGACTTCTCGAGCATCGGTGGCCCCATCGCCGACGCCGGCGGCGTGCCCGCCATCGTCAAGGTCCTTACCGACCCCACGCTCCTCGTCATCTCGTTCTCGCTGCTCATGAGTGACTTCTTCGACACCATGGGCACCGCGATGGCCGTGGCCAAGCAGGGCGAGTTCCTCACCGACGACGGCAACGTCGAGAATATCAAGGAGATCCTGATCGTCGACTCCGCCGCCGCTGCTGTGGGCGGTTTCATGGGCGTCTCCTCCATCACCACCTTCGTCGAGTCCACTTCCGGCGCCGCCGACGGTGGCCGCACGGGCCTCACCTCCGTCACCACCGGCGTGCTGTTCATTCTCGCCGCGTTCTTCTCCCCCATCGTCACCATCGTTTCCAGCGCCGCCACCTGCGGTGCTCTGGTCTACGTCGGCTACCTCATGATGAGCGAAGCCTCCGAGATCGACTGGTCCGACGTGTCGCAGGGTTTCCCGGCGTTCATGATCGTCGCCGGCGTGCCCTTCACCTACTCCATCTCTGCCGGCATTGGCCTGGGCTTTATCGCCTACGTGATCGTCGCGCTCTTTAAGGGCGAGGCCTCCAAGATCAAGCCGCTCATGTGGATCGCAGCCCTTGCCTTCCTCGTCTACTTCTTCGTGGCGTAACGGCATAGTCTGCTAAAGCAAAACAACAAGGCGCGGAGTCGCATCGAGCGGCTCCGCGCCTTTCTTTTAGCGCCTGCCCCCGTGCCAGCGTGCGACAATTGAGGCTGTCAATATCACAACACCGAGAGAAGCCTGCCTTGGAAGCGCATCAGAAGCTGATAACCGTTTATTCAGAGTGTGCGGAAGGCGCGCCCGTCATCTACCTCCCCGTGGTTATGGGCGACGGTAGTGAAGTCTACGAGCGCTGCCGAGAGCTCGACTGCCCGCCGTTCACCCTTGTCGCCATTGGAGGGCTCGATTGGAATCGCGAGCTGAGCCCCTGGGAATGTGAGGGAACTATACGAGATGCCGAGCCCTTTGGTGGACAGGCTGCTGGTTTTCTTGACGAGTTGTTGAAGCAGATAATCCCAGAGGCCGAATCATCACTTCCCTGCCCGCCCACCTGGCGCGGCATTGCCGGCTACTCGTTGGCGGGTCTTTTTTCACTGTGGGCACTTTGGCAAACAGATGTTTTTGAGCGCGCGGCGAGTGCGTCGGGGTCGCTGTGGTTCCCCGGCTTTATCGACTACGCGCGCGAGCGCACGATGACAGCCACGCCCGACGCCGCCTATCTGTCGCTCGGTAAAAAGGAAACCAAGACGCCCAACCGCATGATGCGGCGCGTACTCGACGATACGCGTGCGATGGAAGAGCTGTTTATCGAGCGTGACATTCCAACAACGCTGGAGCTCAACCCCGGCAACCACTTTGCCCAAACTGACCTGCGCATGGCGCGCGGCATCCACTGGATACTGACGCATTAAAAATGGCGTCCACGCGTACATACGCATGGACGCCATTTTTTGATTTAGCTGAACACAACTACTATTCGACAGTCTCCTCGAGTTCAGATACGGCGGGCGTCGAGGATTGGGACATGGAAGTCCTTTCATGATGGAAGGGCGATCAGGCATATCGGATAACCTGCCCGAACGATACGATCCGAACCATTGTACGTGATACGCCATGTCTCGCACGCGCCGTCACCTGCAAACGGTAGCGTTACTTCCAAACGCGCTCGGAAATGCGCTTGACCAGCGCGATCTTTGCCCACTGTTCGTCCTCGGTCAGTTTGTTGCCAATCTCACAACTGGCAAAGCCGCACTGGGGCGACAGGTACAGGTTCTCGAGCGGCACATACTTTGCGGCCTCGTGGATACGTTCGACGATGGCATCCTCGTCCTCGAGCTCAGCGGCCTTGGTGGTCACCAGGCCCAGCACGACCTTCTTGCCGGGAGCAACATACTTGAGCGGCTCAAAGCCACCGGCGCGCGGCGTATCGAACTCAAGGTAGAACGCGTCGACATCCTCGTGCGCAAACAGGTACGGTGCAATGGGATCGTAACCACCCTCGAAGGCATACGTGGAGTGATAGTTGCCGCGGCACACGTGCGTGTTGATAACCAGATCGTCGGGCTTGCCCGCGATGGCAGCATTGTTGAGCGCCACGCCCAGCTCGCTCACCTTTTGCAGGTCAACCGGACTCATGCCGGTCTTGGACACAAAGTCGGTATCGCAATAGATGCCCCAGGTGCAGTCATCAAATTGGATGTTGCGGCAGCCCGCGGCATACAGGTCGGCAATCACGGTGCGGTATGCTGCGGCAATGGCATCGGCGAGCTCTTCGTCGGTCTTATAGACGGCACGCAGGCTCTCCTGCTGGCCATCACAGCGGTCGAGTGTGACTTCGGAGAACGTCTGGATCGGCGCCGGAATGGTCTGGCGCGCGATCTGGCCCTCACCCTCGAGCGACTTGACAAATTTGAAGTGCTCGACGAACGGATGGTTCTTGCCGCTAATGGGACCGGTTACCACGGCGGTGTCAGCGGTAGTCTCCTCATCGTGAAACATGTAGCCCGTGCGCGAGGCGCGGCGCTCAATGCCGTTGAGTCCCCACATAAAATCGAGGTGCCAGTAGCTGCGGCGAAACTCGCCATCGGTAATCACCTGCAGGCCGGCAGCCTTCTGCTTGGCCACTAAGTCGCGGATGGCCTCGTCCTCGACGGCCTTAAGGCCGGAAGCGTCAAGTTTACCCGCGACATAGGCGGCACGGGCATCCTTTACAGCCTGCGGACGAAGAAAACTGCCGACGATATCGGCGCGAAACGGCGCGTTCGGTTGAATCGAAGTGCTCATAGATATCTCCCTTTGCATTGGTTGCTTTACTGGGACAGAGTATGAGCGCTCATATGGCCGTCGTAAAATATACGTTTATAACAGTTTGATATAGATGCTTCCTATATCAGTCTGGACTGTCATAAAGAGACTTGAACCGTGCGGAGCACAGCAGCCTAGATATGCTGACGAATCGCGTCGATATAGGCCCGACCGTAGCGCGTGAGCGTCGTGTTCTTGCGCGTAATAATGCCGATCTCCATGTACTCGTCCACGTCGAGCGGAATCGAGATAATGCCGGGGCCGTTGAGCTCGTGGCTGATCACGCCCGAGCATACCGTGTAGCCGTTGAGGCCCATGGCCAAATTGAACAGCGTCGCACGGTCACGCACGCGGATATTCTTGCGACGCTCAAAGGTCGAGGTCAGCTCCTCGGAATAATAAAACGAGTTATAGCTGCCCTGCTCGTAGGACAGGAACGGGTAGTCTTCCAGATCCTCGAGCGTCACGCTGGAGCGGCCCGCCAGCGGATGGTCGGCGCAGACGAAGACATGCGGCGTGGCGCAGAAGAGCCCTTCGAACACGAGCTCGTTGGCCACCAGCATGCGCTCGATGACCTCGCGATTGTGCTCCGACAGATACAGGATGCCCAGCTCGCTTTTCATATGCGCGACATCCTCGATAATCTCGTGGGTCTGCTCCTCGCGCAGGGTAAAGTCGTAGCGCGCGGCATCGAACTCGCGGATCACATCGACAAACGCATTAACGGCAAAGGAATAATGCTGGCAGCTCACACTAAAGTGCGGCACCTGCTCGGACGTACCTTTGTACTTGCCCTCGAGCAGGTCGGCCTGGTCGAGCACCTGGCGCGCGTACCCCAAGAAGGTCTCGCCTTCCTCGGACACAATGACACCCTTGTTGGTGCGCTCAAAGATATGCACACCCATCTCGTTTTCGAGATCGCGGATCGACGCGGTAATCGAAGGCTGCGACACAAAGAGCCGGCGCGAGGCCTCGGTGATGCTGCCGCATTCGGCAACTTTGACGACATATCTGAGTTGCTGGAGCTTCATGGCTTTCTCCCTAGACGTTCGTGACGTCAAAACCCGCCGTGTCCATTTGGCTCATAAACGACGGCATCTCCCCCGTCGCGGCGCAGGCGGCAATCTGATGCAGAGCCCCGGCAACCGCATCATCTGCCGCAGCGCCAATATGCCAGCGTGCGGCAGCCGTGACGGCCTCGTTGGCATTGGCGACTGCAACGGAGTTGGGAACGGCATCGATCATGGGCAAATCGTTATCGGAATCGCCGAATACGGCCACCTCGTCGGGCATCAGGCCCAAAGCACGCGCCAGCTCCAGCGCAGCGCAGCCCTTGTCCCAGCCGGTCGGAAGAACGTCGAACAGGCGCACGCGGTTGTTGGGAAACACGAGCGAGAGCTCCGGCACCTCAGCGGCAACACGCTCGCGCAGCTCGGCGAGCTCCTCGCGCGAACGGGCACTCCAGATATTCGCCTTGTATACCGGGGCATCGTCAACGACAGGACGACAGGGAGCCTCTTCGCCCTTGAGCCACGCGTTGCCGCCTGACTTCATGGCGCGACGCACACGCTCGGGATCGCTTGTCACGCAATAGGCATCGTTATTCCAAAAGTCATCACCCAGACGGTAGACCTTCAAATACGTATCGTCGGTCTCCTGTTCAAAATAATCGGCTAAACGCATAAGGGCATCGTTGTCGATTGCGCGCGAGGCGACTACTTCGCCGTCGACAAACATCACCTGGCCGTTACAGAACGCGCCAGTCGAAAAGCACTCGGAACGATTTTTGAACATCCAGCCCATCGCGGACGGCTGACGACCCGAAACCGGACCAAGGTGCAGACCCGCCGCCTGCATGGCATGAATACCCTCAATGGCGTAGTCGCTGACACCGTCATGTCCAGCCGGAATCAGCGTATCGTCCATATCGGTCAGCACAAGTTTGATCATAGAGCCCCCCCCCGTCATTTTCACCGTAACCATTGTAACGACCTACCAATAAGGGACAGGTTTATTTTGGCAGGTTTTATCTGGGAAAATACAGCGCCCCTGTTGCCACCTGCCAAAATAAACCTGTCCCTTTTTGGCAGGTGCGCTAGTATAGGGAACAACAGATTCGATGCGGGAGTGCCGGCGGTGCAAACCACAAGGCTGAGAGGGCATGGGGCCCAATCCTTTGAACCTGTCAGTTAATGCTGGCGTAGGGAGCATGCCGCCTTTACAGGGGCGCTGTCTATGCACAGCGCCCCTTTTCTATGCCAAGGAGGCATGTGCAGTGATTGATTCGGAACAGCTTAAACAACATATGGTCAAGGCCGTAGAGGAGATTCGCGCCACCAATCCGATGGCCGGCTCCATCACCAACACGGTGACGATCGACTTTGTCGCCAACGCGCAGCTCGCCGTGGGCGGATCGGCCGCCATGGTCTATCTGCCCGACGAGGGCGAGGCACTCGTTGCCGGCGGCGGCGCCATCTATCTCAATATGGGTACGCTCTTCCCCATCTACGAGCAGACGATTCCCCGCGCGGCCAAGGCGGCACACGACGCCGGCAAGCCCTGGGTGCTCGATCCGGTGGGCCTGGGCATCGGTAGCCTGCGCACCCAGTTGGTAAACGAACTCAAGCAGTACAAGCCCGCCATCGTGCGCGGCAACGCCTCCGAGATCATCGCGCTCGCCGGCCTGTGGGGTCTTGAGGGCGAGGCGGCCGATCTGAGCCGCGTGCGCGGTGTCGATACCACCGACACGGTAGACGCTGCCCGCGATGCCGCCGTGGCGGTCGCCCGCTACACCGGCGGCGCCGTTGTGGTCTCGGGCGAAGTCGACCTGATTACCGACGGCACAACCGTGGCCAAGTCCCACGGCGGCAGCCCGCTCATGTCCAAGATCACCGGTTGCGGCTGCTCGCAGGGAGGCGTGCTGGCCGTGTACGCCTGTGCCGCCGACCCGTTTACGGCAGCCATCTGCGGCACCGCGGTCTACAACGTTGCCGGCACGCGTGCCGCCGCTGTCGCCGACGCCCCGGCAAGCTTTAAGGTCGCCTTTATCGACGAGCTCTACCGCGCGAGCGCCCAGGACATCGCCAACAACCAGCTCGAGCTCGAGGAGGCGTAAGCCATGTCCGAGCCCGCAACCAATGCCGGAATGAACACGCTCATCGCCGTGGCCATCGCCCCGTGCGGCACCGGCGACGAGCTGTCCGCCGAGGTCGCCGAGGTCGTGCGCGTCATACGCGAGAGCGGCCTTCCCAACCGCACCACCTCGATGTTCACCGAGATCGAGGGCGACTGGGACGAGGTCATGCAGGTCGTGCGCGACGCAACCTTTGTGTTGGCGAGCAAGGGCATCCGCACCGAAGTCGTGCTCAAAGCCGATATTCGGCCCGGATTTACCGACACCATGACCGGCAAGCTCGAGCGCATGGAAGCACAGATCAAGAAGCAGGAGGAAGCACGATGAGCATCCGCGACAACCTTGATATCTCGGCCTATCTGGTACTCGGCCCCGAAAACACCCTCGGGCGCCCCGTGGGCGATGTGGTGGCCCAGGCGCTCGACGCAGGCTTTACCTGTATCCAGGTGCGCTCCAAGGTGGCAAGCGCCCGCGAGATCATTGCACTGACCGGCAACGCCGCGCAGGCAATCGCACAGGCTGGCAAGACCGGTCAGGTCGCCCTGTTAATCGACGACCGCCTGGACTGTGTACTCGCCGCGCGCGAGCAGGGCATTGCCGTCGACGGCGTGCACGTAGGCCAGAGCGACATTCCCGTCGAGGTCTGCCGCAAGCTGCTGGGCCCCGATGCCATTGTGGGCCTTTCGGCCCGTTGCGAGGAGATGCTCGAGTACGTCAAGACCGCCGACATGAGCCTGGTCGACTACCTGGGCATCGGCCCGCTCCACGAGACCGAGACCAAGCGCGACTGCGGACGCGCGGCCGACGGCTCTATCATCACCAAGAGCTTTGAGGACCTGGCCGCACTCCACGCGGCAAGCCCCGTGCCCATCGTGGTGGGCGGCGGCGTCAAGACGGCCGACCTGCCGCAGCTCAAGGCCACCGGCGTCGACGGCTTCTTTGTGGTGAGTGCCGTCTGCAGCGCCGATGACCCCTACGCCGCGGCCAAGGAGCTCGTCGACACTTGGCAGCAGGCATAGGCATAAGCCGAGCAGCTGATCCGCAGCCTCATATCTTCAGCAATGGAAAGCGCATCCCAGTTTGGACCTCCATTCCGGGATGCGCTTTCCGCATGCGACCCTTACCCCGCCAGATACGCTTCCAACGCCGGCAAGGTCGCCTCCGCATCGCGGCGACCAATCTGGTAGATGCGCTCGAGTTCATCGGGCTCGCGGCACAGCGACGGCACCTTCACCGATTCGCTCGGCCGCACCACAAAGATTTCGCCGGCAGCCTCACGACGTGCCAAGTCATCGAGCGTGGCATTGTAGACCTCATGCCGATGCTCGAGCGCTGCAACAAACTCCGGGTAGTGACGGAACACGCGCCGCAGCATGGGCATCACGCTGTTGGGTTGCTTCACAAAGCCCGCCGGCTGCGTGAGTACCACGATATTGCGGTCATACCCCTGCGCAAACAACCAAGCGCTGGGAATGGAATCAGCCACGCCACCATCCAGATACTTATGCCCGCCAATAGCAACGGGACGCGTCGCCACGGGAATCGCCGATGACGCCCGAATCCACTCGATATCCCTCTCATCGCCATAGGGCAGGTCGTGGTAGACGGCCTTGCCCGTCTCGATATCGGTACACACGCACGTAAACCGCATAGGGCAGGCGCGATATGTCTCCAGGTCGATGGGATCGCGCTCGATGGGCACCTCGTGATAGGCAAAATCGGCATTGAACATGTCACCGGTTCGCAACCAGCTGGTCACACCCGCATAGCGCTTATCGGCACAATAGGCCTTGTTGTAGCGAATGGCGCGGCCGATCTGGCGCGATTTAAAGTTGTAGCCAAACGCCGCGCCCGCCGAGACACCCACCATATGGTCGCAGGTCAAACCGTGCTCCATCCAAACGTCGAGCACGCCCGCCGTATACATACCGCGGTAGCCGCCTCCCTCGAGCGCAAGCCCCACCGTGTGCGTCGTATCCGGCTGTGCCATGCGACCATCTCCGTTCCTGCGTTTTAAACCGGGACAAGTATACCCGTCAACATATATCGTCTCAGTCGCATTTTCATCGAACATCGCATCGTCGCGCTACCGCCTGTCGAATAATAGCCGTCCACAGCATGTGCACCCATATCCCCGCACTCGAGGAAAGCGGCTTTATGGTGACGCTCGACAAGCACATTTGGCAGATTGCGCCCACCGACCGCGATCAAGGCCGCAGCGCGCAGATCGTGTCATCGATGCTCGAGATGGCGCAGTCGCTCCATCTGCCCGTCGTGGTTGAAGGCGTCGAAACAAATGAGCAGGCAAACATGCTACGACAAATGGGCGCCCGCTACGCTCAGGGCTTCCTCTACTACCGTCCCATGCCGGCGAAGGATTTTGAGGCATTGCTCGATGGTGGCAATAACAACTGATACGCTCGCGCGCAAAACGCCACCGCCGGAGGGGGAATTTGTCTCCATTAGCTAACTTATATCCCCAATTCAAACCGAATTGGGGATATGATACAAACCGTTGTTCCGCCCAAGGAGGTTATCCATCATGAACGAGTCATATCGCCTGGGTGAGCAATCGATTATTGTCTATCTTCAGCGACTTGCGAATGGCATCTCGACCGCCGAACTCGATGTTGCCGCGCTGCCTGCTGAACTACGCGCCGTTGGCGAGCAACTGCAAAAGACGCATGCCATCCTGCAACAAGAGCGCCGGCTGCTTGAGAGCAACGCCCATATCGACCCGCTCACCAACTTGGGCAACCGCAACGGATTCGACCGTCACGTCGAGCAGCTCTGGCGCAAAGGCGACCCCTTTACCTGCGCCTATATTGACATCGACCATCTCAAACATTGCAATGATAGGTTTGGCCACGCCGAAGGCAATCGCTATATTCTGAGCATCTGCCGCACGCTCTCCGAAACCATGGAGCACGATGAGATGCTGTTCCGTATCGGTGGAGACGAGTTTGTGCTCATCTCGCCCTCCGCAAACGAGGCTGAACTCGAGCAGCGCTTGGAGCAGGTACGTGCCGGGCTGATCGAGGCGAGCTCAGGCGGCAAGGCGCCCATGATCGGCAGTTTTAGCTTTGGCTGCTCGCGCGTCGATCCACTTGCCGGCGACACGCGTCGTCAGATGACGATGGATGCCGATCGCAAGATGTATCGCTATAAGCTTATGCATCGTGTGCAGCAACCGAAAGACAATGATGCGCCGCAACGCCCAATCGTCGATCAGCTTCCCTGCAACGACCGAGCGTTCCAAGCGATCTCCATGAGCTCCGAGACGCGCTATCCGTTCATCCTTAACCTCGATACGGGCGAATCGCAATGGTCGGTTAACGCCGTGCGCGATTTTGACCTGCCCTCCCAGCACCCTTTTAACTCACTCGACATGTGGCTCGCCCGCGTTCATCCCGAGGACCGCGACAACGTACGCGCCGAGCTCGACATGGTGATAAACGGCACGTGGCACTTCCACTACATGCAGTATCGCGTAATGGATGCCACTGGAAAATACGTGCTTTGCGACTGCACGGGCTACCGCTTGGATGGAACCGATACCGAGCCCAACATGTATGTGGGCATTATCATCAACCGAAGCTTGGCAGATACGACCGATTCCGTGACCGGCCTGGGCGATATTCACGCCCTGGTCAACGCCATTGGCGAAATGCGTCGCGTGCCGCGCAAGGCAGGCTTTATTGCCATTAAGGTCGACGATATCGCCGAAGTCAATGCCCGCTTTGGATTCGATGCAGGCGACCGCGTGCTCGCCGAAAGCGCCGCCTGCCTCATGGATTGTTCGCGCGGCAAGGGTCGCCTGTTCCGCTCGACGGGACCAATGTTCGTGGCGCTTTTCGATGAGCTCGGCCCCGAGGCAATCGACGAGCTCGCAAACGAAATCGAACGATTCCTGGGTTCTCCCGTGCTCATCGGCTCGCTTGAATATCAGCCGCCCATTCGCGTGGCCACGCTCCATCTGAACAGCGTTGACCGACAGCCCGTTTCCATTTTGAACGAGCTCAAAGCGTTGCTCGGGAAAGCCGTGCAGGTGCCAGGTACCAAACTGGATTAGCACCGCGCCCGCGCCGCCTCCCCCATCGTGCGATAATCCTCTGCAGAAGTCACCAAAAGCAGAGGGAGTTTGTGATGAAGGTTCTTTTGGTCAATGGCAGCCCCAAGGCAAACGGCAACACCGCCCGCGCACTCGCCGAGGTCGCCGAGCAGCTCAATGCCGAAGGCATTGATACCGAGGTGTTTCAGCTGGGCGCCAAGCCCATTCGCGATTGCATCGGTTGCGGCCAGTGCGGCAAGCTTGGCGGTCGCTGCACCTTTGACGATGACGTAGTGAACGAGCTCATCGCTGCCGCCGAGCAGGCAGATGGCTTTGTTTTTGGCTCACCTGTCTACTATGCGCACCCCAGCGGCCGCATCCTTTCGGCCCTCGATCGCGCCTTCTATGCCGGCAGCAAGGCCTTTGCGCACAAGCCGGGCGCTGCCATCGCCGTCGCCCGTCGCGGCGGTACGTCGACGACCTTCGACGTACTCAACAAGTACTTCACCATCAACCAGATGCCCGTGGTTGCCTCCACGTACTGGAACAACGTGTTTGGTCGCGTGCCCGGCGACGCCAATGGGGACGCCGAGGGCCTTGCCACCATGCGCAACATCGGCAAAAACATGGCCTGGCTCCTTCGCTGTATCGAGGCAGGACAGGCCGCCGGCATCAACGCACCCGAGGCAGATCGAGCAACGACCAACTTCATCAGGTAGAACGGCGGAACAAATACATGAACGTGCAGATTTTTGGCACCAAAAAGTCCTTCGATACCAAGAAAGCACAGCGCTTCTTCAAAGAGCGCTGCATTAAGGTGCAGTTTATCGACCTTAAGGAAAAGGAGATGAGCAAGGGCGAGCTCACGAGCGTGATGCAGGCGGTCGGCGGCATCGACAAGCTGCTCAACCCCAAAGCCAAGGACGAGGAGACGCTCGCGCTCATCCAGCACCTCACCCCTAGCCAGCGCTTCGACAAGCTGCTCGAGAACCAGCAGGTTCTAGCCGAGCCCATCGTGCGCAACGGTAAGAAGGCCACCGTCGGTTATTGCCCCGATGTATGGGGAGCCTGGGAGTAGCTTGTGTTATTTGCCGGCGCGTGGGTATAAGAGCAGGCGTTTGGCATAAGATTCAACTGTAAGCCATGTCTAACAAAGGAGGGCACATGCCCAACAAACCCGTGAAGATCATCATGCTTACCGGATACCTCGGTGCCGGCAAGACCACGCTGCTCAACCACATCCTCGCTAACGACGGCGGCATCCGCGCCGCCGTGATCGTCAACGACATCGGCGAGATCAACGTCGACGCCAGCCTTATCGCCGACGGCGGCCTTTCCGAGACCGATGACCTCATCCCGCTCACCAACGGCTGCATCTGCTGCACGCTTTCGGACGACCTTGCCAACCAGCTGCAGGGCATCGCCGATTCGGGCAACTTCGACTACATCATCATCGAGGCATCGGGTATTTGCGAGCCTATCCCCATCGCCTACACCATCTCGAGCTTCTGCGACGAGGCCAAGGTGGGCGGCGAGCCCAAGCTCGCGCTCGACAACATCGTGGCCGTGGTCGACTGCGCCCGCATGTACGACGAGTTCAACGGCGGTCGCGACCTGCTGGCAGAGGATATCGACGAGGACGACATCGAGAGCCTGCTCATCCAGCAGATCGAGTTCTGCTCCACGCTGATTCTCAACAAGACCGATACCGTGAGCCCTGAGCAGATCGCCGAGCTCAAGGCCATCGTGCGCAGCCTGCAGAAAGATGCCGTGATCGTCGAGGCCCAAAACGGCGAGGTCCCCATGGAGGAGCTGCTCGACACCGACCGCTTCGACTTTATGCGCGCCTACAACTCCGCCGCCTGGATCGAGGCCATGGAGCATCCCGAGGAGCACGACGACCCCGAGGTGCTCGAGTACGACATCGAAACCTTTGTGTACTCGCGCCGCAAGCCGTTTGACCTGCAGAAGTTCACCGATTTTGTTGAGCAGGAGTGGCCCGACGAGGTCATTCGCGTCAAGGGCCCGCTGTGGCAGACCGGCGATCCGGACATGTGCTACATGTTCGAGCAGGCCGGCCACCAGATGCGCCTGATGGAGAACGGCCTGTTCGTTGACTCGGCGCCCGAGGGCGAGAAGCAGAAGATCATCGACGAGAACCCCGAGATCATGCAGATTTGGGACGACGAGACGGGCGACCGCATGACGAGCCTGTGCATCATCGGCCGTCACATGGACAAGGATGCGCTCATCGCCTCCCTCGATGCCTGCCTGACCGACTGGCACCGCGCCTAGGTTTATCCAAGCGGGCATTTTTCCGCCTACGTAACCGCCAAACCACCACGAAGGTAAACTTCGTGGTGGTTTTTCGTTCTGAGCCAAGGAGATTCATGTTCAACATCGTGCTGTATGCGCCCGAGATTCCGGCCAATACGGGCAATATCGGCCGCACCTGCGTGGTTACCGGCGCCCATCTGCATCTGGTGGAGCCGCTGGGCTTTTCGCTCGATGACAAGACGGTACGTCGCGCCGGTCTGGGCTACTGGCAAAATTTGGACGTGACGACCTATGCCGGCTGGGAGGATTTCCTTGCGCGCAACGGTCTCTCCCCCGCCGATGGTCGTCTGCATCTGCTGACCAAAAAGGCACGCCGCACCTATGCTCAGAGTACCTACCGCGATGGCGACTACTTGGTCTTTGGCAGCGAGAGCTCAGGCATTCCCGAGGAGCTGCTCGCCGCGGCGCCCGAGCGCTGCGAGCGCATCCCGATGCTGCGCGATTGCGATTCGCTTGACAACGTCGAGGCATGGGAAGCCCACGAGGAATCGCTCGGGCATACCGAGGACGGCCATGAGGCCATCCTTCGGCAGGATATCTGCGGCAACTTCGTCAATCCGGACGACTACCGCATCAGCGCACTCAACCTCTCCAACAGCGCTGCCATCGTCCTCTACGAGGCCCTGCGCCAAACAGGCTTTCCGGGAATGTGACAAAGGGACTGTCTCGTTGTTACATTCAAGCGCCACGCCGATAGCACACACGCCTAATTGATGCTCTAGATAAAGAGCCCTCACTTTTAATCAGAATTAACTAAAGTAAAATGAAGTTAAACGGCGGTGTGAAAGGAGAGCCTTGTGGAATATCTCGAGAACCCGTTTACCCCTAGCTTTGGCGAGGTTCCTGCCCATCTCGCTGGCAGACAACAGATTATTCGGGATTTGGACCGTGCCTTCTTGAGCCAGCGCAGGCGCCCAGAATTGACCTCGATCTTCTCAGGCGCGCGTGGAACCGGTAAAACCGCTCTCATGTCGTCGCTCGCGACAATGGCGGAATCCCACGGCTGGATAGCCGTAAAGACGACCGCGCTCCCGGGAATGCTTGAGGAAATCGAGCTCGGGACGAAGCGCGCCGCAGCCCATCTCATCGACTCGTCCAACCACTTTGAAGTCACCGGTCTCGGAATTGCACCGCTCGGCAGCGTTGAGGTCAATCGTGTTCACGATGCCTCAACCTGGCGTTATCGCATGAGCGACATCATCGACCAGCTCAACGAGGCGGGCACCGGTCTGCTCGTCACGGTTGACGAGGTAGACCCGACACTCGACGAGATGATTCAGCTCGCAGCGACGTATCAGCACTTTGTGACCGATGGGAAACGCGTCGCCCTGCTCATGGCGGGACTTCCCAACAACGTCTCGACGTTGCTGAACCACAAGACGGTCTCGTTCCTTCGCCGCGCCCAACAATATCATCTGGGTCGCATTGCCGACTATGACGTGCGCGAGGCCTTGATTCGCACAATCCAGGAAAACGATCGCCTGGCAGATGCTGAGGGAATCGATAGAGCCGTTCGCTCGATCTCTGGTTTTCCCTTCCTATTGCAACTCGTAGGCTACCGTGCCTGGGATCTCACAAGCGATTCGAAGGAGATCTCGTCACGCGACTTTGACCTGGGAATCAAAATCGCGCGCGACGAGATGGACGACCGAATCCTCGCGGCAACCTATCGGGAACTCACGGCGGAGGACAAGCGATTCCTCATCGCCATGCTCGATGACGAGGAAGAGTCCACCACCGCTGACCTTGTCGAGCGCCTTAAGCGTTCGCCGCAGCAGGTCTCCCGCTACCGACGCCGCATGATAGACGCCGGCATCATCGGAGAACGCGGGCGCGGTATCGTCGCTTTTGAATTGCCGTTTTTCCGCGACTATCTCGCCGCTCAGTGCGTGAAATAGGCATCAATGAGGCAAAGGGGCTGTCCCTTTGCCTCATTGTCTATAGGTAGCGACCGGTAATGCTCTTGGAGCAGGCCGCGATGTCGCCCGGCGTACCGGCGCAGACGATTTGCCCGCCCGCGTCGCCACCGCCCGGACCCATGTCGATCGCGTAATCGGCGTTACGGATAAGGTCGAGATCGTGCTCGATTACGATAACCGTGGCGCCCTTGGCAACGAGACCGTCAAACACGTTCAACAGCACCTGAACATCGAGCGGATGCAGGCCGATCGTGGGCTCGTCAAATACGAATACGGCATCGTCCTGCACGCGGCCCATCTCGCTCGCAAGCTTAAGGCGCTGCGCCTCGCCGCCCGAAAGCGCCGGTGTGGGCTCGCCAAGTGTGAGATAACCCAAGCCCAGGTCGTGCAAGGTCTGCAAGCGCGTCTGAACTTTCTTGAGTCCCAGTGTGGCGTCGATGGCCTCGTCCACGCTCATGTCCATGAGCTGCGGCAACGTAAGCAGACTCCCGTCCTTGCCCTCGCGATGGATATGCGAAGCCGCGTCTGCATAACGTGATCCACGACATGCCGGGCAGACGATCTCGACGTCGGGCAAAAACTGCACGTCGAGCGATATCGAGCCCGTGCCATCGCACGTAGGGCAGCGCAAGGCGCCAGTGTTGTAGCTAAAGGCACCCGCCTTGTAGCCGGCTGCCTTGGCCTCGGGCGTACGGGCGAAGGCGCGGCGCAGCTCATCATGGATGTCGGCATAGGTCGCCACCGTCGAGCGCACGTTGGCGCCGATAGGCGTGGCGTCAATCAGGTTGGCGCGTGCGATACCCTCGGCGTCGACCCAGCGCACATGGCTTGGCAGGCGCTCGCCAGCTGCCTGGGCTCTAAGCGCCGGAATGAGCGTCTCGAGCACCAACGTCGTCTTGCCCGAACCCGAAACGCCCGTCACCGCGACAAGACGGCCGCGCGGAATATCGACTTCGAGCGGCTTGACGGTATGGATGGCATTAGTTGCCATGCGGATGTGGCCCTGATCGAACATTTCCTCGTCAGTCACCTGCGGACGCAAGCGCTTGGACTCTGCGCGCAAAAACGGAGCGATGCGGCTGCCCTGCGATTGTTCGAGCTCGTCCACCGTGCCTGCAGCGATCACGTTACCGCCGCCTGCTCCGGCAACGGGGCCCATCTCGACCAGATAGTCGGCTTCCGCCAGTACGCGCGTATCGTGGTCGACAACAACCACGGTGTTGCCGTCATCCACCAGATCGCGCATCACACCCACCAAGCCGTCGACATTGGCAGGATGCAAGCCGATCGAGGGCTCGTCCAGCACATAGAGCACGCCTGTCGATCGGTTGCGCACCACGCGGGCAAGCTGCACGCGCTGGCGCTCACCCGTGGAGAGCGTGGCACCGGCGCGATCGAGCGAAAGATAATCGAGACCCAGGTCGACCAGGCGGCGGGCCGCGCTCAAAAACGAATCGCAGATATCCGTCGCCATGGGCCGCATCTCGGCCGGCAAGGATGCGGGCACCCCGCGCACCCACTCAATCGCCTCACCCAGCGTCATGGCCGCGGCCTGCGCCAGATTGATACCGCGCACCTGGGGCTGGCGTGCCGCCTCGGAGAGACGCGTGCCGCTGCAGTCGCGGCATGGGCCCCCGCGCAAAAAGCGCGCAACGCGTTTGAGGCCCTTGTCGTCCTTAACCTTGGCGAGCGCATTCTCGACGGTATAGACGGCGTTGTAATAGGTGAAGTCGAGCGGCGTGGCGCCCTCGCCGTTTTTGGGAACGTAGAGAATGTGCTTTTTAACCGCCGGACCATGGAACACGATGTCGCGCTCTTGAGGCGTGAGCTGGTTAAACGGCACGTCGGTACGCACGCCCATCTCGCCGGCGACCTGCTTCATCAGATCCCACATGAGCGTGCCCCAGGGAAGCACCGCGCCCTCGTTGATAGTCTTTGACTCGTCGGGCACCAGGCTCGCCTCGTCCACCTCGCGCATGACACCGGTGCCACCGCAGGTAGGGCACGCACCGCCGCTGTTGAAGGCAAGGTCCTCGGCGCTCGGGGCGTAGAACTCGCGGCCGCATGTCGGACACGTGAGCGACAGGCCCGCAGCCACGTTAAGGCTCGGCTCCACGCGTGCCCCGCAATGTGGGCACGCGTGATGGGCGCAACGGCTAAAGAGCAGACGCAGGCTGTTGTTGAGCTCGGTCATGGTGCCAAAAGTGGAGCGCACGCCCGGCACGCTGGGGCGCTGATGCAATGCGAGCGCCGCTGGCACGTGCAGTACCTCGTCCACCTGAGCGTGCTCGGCCTGCGTCAGACGACGGCGGGTATAGGTGCTGAGCGCCTCCAGATAGCGACGCGAGCCCTCGGCATAAAGAACCCCCAACGCCAGCGAACTCTTGCCCGAGCCCGACACGCCGGCAATGCCCACGAGCTTTCCCAGCGGAATATCGATATCGATGTCTTTGAGGTTATGGACGCGCGCGCCACGCACCTCGATAGCCTGCGGGCTCATCTTCTGTTCCGTCACCTTTATCACCCTACTCATGCCATAAAACTCGATTGCGGATGTACGCGCCCAGCATGGGCACGGTAAACCGGACGAGGCCGTATCCGGCAGCCTCGATGACGCGCTCGCGAATCAGGCTTGCGCGATATTTGCTCGCCCAGCTCTGGGTACGATCACAACGCTCAATGATGTCCGCCATGCGCGTCGGTTTGTTCTCGTCAACCGCCATAGCCTCAATAAAAAGGCGCTGTGGACTGCGCAGCCCGTAATACAGGGGCGCGTCAACCGCTTCGTAGAACTCGGAGACGGCATCCACGTGCCCAGCCTCAACATCGTGCCCTTCAATGGCCTGCGAGCCACGTCGGACAGCAGAGCGCCACATGTAATAGCCCACCAGCTGAACCATATAGGGATGCCCCATGCTCTTGCGTGCCGCAAGGTCCGCCGTCTCCGCGTCAACGTAAAGACCAGCGTCTTTGACCGTCTGGATATATGAATCGCGCACCTTGGGCAAAGAAATCGCCCCCAGCGTACGCTGCTGGGCACGGCGCAAAAACGTCACGCTCGGCTCTTCGAGCAAGTCATCAACCATACTGGGCAATCCAGCGAACACCAGCGCAAGACCGCGCTGGTCGCTATCGGGCAATCCCGTAGCATCCTGATCTCCGAGCACTTGCTGATAGAGAACGGCAAGAGCCGCCAGCTCCTCGATAGACGCAGACTGCGCCTCGTCAATCGCAAACAGTATGCCCTTGCCTGGACCGAGCTTCTTGAGGCGCTCGTTGACCAGCCCTCGTAACGTCTCGCCCTTTGCTCGCGCCGCCTCGACCGACATCCGGCCAAACGACGGCCCGAACTCCATTGACGTCACAACGGGTTTATTCGAGCGAAGCGCGTCGGCTAAGCGGTCGCATAAGCCAAGCGAAGCGGAATCGGAGATAACCGCCCATCCGCGCTCGCTGGCTAGACGTTGCAGCTCCCGCAGGAGAACCGTTTTGCCGCAGCCGCGGTTTCCCGTAATGAGCATGAGCCTACCCGGCGCTCCGGCGCCGTTGTCGAGTCCTTCCTCAAAATCTTCGATGACCGACTCTCGACCGATGAGCATCGGAGGCCGCTTGCCTGCCGTTGGCTTAAAGGGATTTGGATTCATGTCGGCCTCCTCGGATCGGTAAACCCTGGTAATAGTTATACCAACTTATACCGAGTTATACCAATTAAATGCGGCAAAGAGTCTGACCCTCTATCACCTATGGCCGAAAAACTCGGCGTCTGCTGCTCGCCAGGAGCGGAAGGTGGCGGGATCGACCTTTACGTGCGCTGCGGCGGGGACGTCGTACCACTTGACGGTGTAGCCGGCGCCGTGAGAGCAAAAGACCGAGTCGGGCGTGCTGGGCAGATCGGCCTCGGGCTCATAGGCGGCCGTCTCGATTACGCGCTCGGCATCATGACAGGGCGCGTAACCGGCGAACTCCAGATACAGATGCCCGCGACCGCTCGTATAGGCGGCCACCTCCAACGCATAATCCTGCACCTCGGATGCCGGCACGCGACCCACAAGCTTCGCCCGGTCTCCCGCCATCGTCGGCGGCTCGTACTCGGCACCCATGCGCGTGGCATCCGAGAGCGCCCGGCCCACGCACTCCCCCGGCACCTCGAGCTCAAAGCGGTACCACGGCTCCAACAGCACCGCCGCGCCGGCCTCACGCGCCTGCATCAAACCCTGGCGAATCGCGCGGTACGTGGCCTGGCGAAAATCGCCGCCCTCGGTGTGCTTGGCATGCGCACGGCCGCCCGTGAGCGTAATGCGCACATCGGTGATGGGCGAGCCAGTCAGCACGCCCAGGTGATCGCGCTCCATGGCGTTGGTGAGTGCCAAACGCTGCCAGTTAAGATCGAGCTCATCGGTCGAGGTCACGGTGCCAAACTGCACGCCCGAACCCGCTGGCAACGGCTCCAAGCGCAGATGTACCTCGGCATAGTGGCGCAGTGGCTCAAAGTGGCCCACACCCTCGACCGGCTGCGAAATGGTCTCCTTATAGAGGATGCCGCCGGGCTCAAACTCGACCGCAAAGCCAAAACGATCGGCCAGCACGCGCTGCACGACCTCGAGCTGCACCGCTCCCATGAGCTGCAGATGTATTTGTTCAAGATGCGTGTTCCAGCTTACGCCGAGCATGGGGTCTTCGTCTGCCAGCTCAGTCAACGCTTTGAATACCACATGGACGTCGTGTTCGCCCGGCAGCACGGTATAGGTGAGAACCGGCGCAATGACAGGTGCATCGCCCGCGGGCTCCGCGCCCAGGGCATCACCCGGGCGAACGTGCGCGAGGCCCGTCACGGCGCAGATGCCGCCAGCGGCAACTTCCTGGGCAAGCTCGTATTTCTCGCCGTTATAGATGCGCACCTGGTCGATCTTCTGCTCCCATGGCTCGGCACCGGAACGTCCGCCAATCACCTGCTTGGCATGCAGCGTGCCGCCGGTCACTTTAACCCAAGCCAAGCGCTCGCCGCGATCCCCGCGGCTGACGCGATAGACGAGGGCGGCAAACTCCGGGAGCCACGCCTGTTCGCGCATCAGCGCGCATATACCATCCAACAGCTCGTCCACACCTTGGTCCTTGAGCGCCGAGCCGGCAAAGCAGGGAAAGAGCTTGCGCTCAGCAACCATGCGCGACAGCGTCGCGGAGGAAAGCTCACCCGCCTCAAGAAACTCCTCGAGCGCCGCCTCGTCTAACGCAGCAGCATCCTCCTGAACGGCCTCGCCCGCCAGCAGTTCGCTGGCATCCAGGCAGCCCTCGGAAAGACGCTGCCCAAGCTGTGCCAGCAAAGCATCGCGGCCAGGATTCTCCAAATCGATTTTGTTGATATAGATGAACGTCGGAATGTCATAGCGCGCAAGCAGGCGCCACAGGGTTTCGGTGTGCCCCTGCACGCCATCGTTGGCACCCACAACCAAAATCGCGTAGTCCAGCGCGCGCAATGTGCGCTCCGCCTCGGCCGAAAAATCGACATGCCCCGGTGCATCCACGAGCATGACGTGGGTATCGCCGTGGTCGAGTACGGCCTGCGACGAGAAAATCGTGATGCCGCGCTCGCGCTCAATCTCGTTCGTATCCAGATGCGAATCGCCATCGTCCACGCGGCCGCGCTTGCGAATGCGACCCGCATTGAACAGCATGGCCTCGGCCAACGTGGTCTTGCCGGCATCGACATGCGCCAAGATTCCAACGACCGCTTGCTTCGACATGGCTCTCCTCTTATTGCAAGCCCATCGCACGCGGCAACGGGCGTCCTCGTTCCACACTGGATGATACAATTTACTTGCCGGCGGGCGAAGCGGGCCCTATCCCCCGACCAAGCTCATCGCCCCGCGTTGCCGCGCGGCGATTTTCGTAGGTTCGCGCCTTGCGAAAGCCGGCTTGCAAAACAGTGCAGCGAACGAAAATGGCCCCACCCGAGGCCATTTTCGTTCGCGCGAATTGTTGATACGCGTCCCCGCTCTTATGCCTCGCGCAGCCAGTCAAACGCAACACGCGGTGTGCCGTCCGACACATACACGATGCCGGCGCGCTCAAACCCCGCCTTGATGCTCGCCCCCTGCATGGGCAGGTTGTCCTGATGCGTGTCGATGCGCAGGTGATCGGCACGCTCCTTGGCAAAGGCAAACATCGCAGCCGCGATACCGTGCACGGTGCCATCGGACGCCACACGATGCAGCACGGCGTATGGAGTGTCGCTACGCCATTGCCCGTCCTCAATTACGTCATAGCACCCGTCCGGGCCCGGTAAAAAGGCAAACGTCGCCACCACGCGGCCGTCGACTTCGCACACATAGCTGCCACCGGCGGCGATATCGGCAGCCAGCTGCTCGGCAGAAGGCGTGCCCTCGGGCCATTGCGTGGCGTTGCCATGCGCGCGCATAAAGGCGCGGGCAGCGTCATAGATAGCCATGACGGCGGGAATGTCGGTATCGAGGGTTTTTCTGATCATCACGCGGCGACCTCACGTTTATTGGTATCACTTTGGTTGAGCAATGATACCAGCGTTTGGAGAGGGGCACGAAGCAGATGGGGAGCAAAAAGCGAGCCGCCTGGTCAAAGGCAAAAAGCGAGTTTTTGAGCGCTGCCACCGGCGGCGATATGAGCGACCTGTTTGCGCGCGAAGACGAGCGCCGCGACGCCCTGGACGCCGAGCGCGATGAGGCCTGGCGCTACAAGTCGTGCGAGCGCAAAAACCGTTACGACACGCGCGCTGAGGCCGAGGCTGTTATGGCCGACTGCGAAAACCGCGGGCGGCGTGGTTTGGCCTGCTACAAATGCGAATACTGCGGTGGATGGCACCTGACGTCGCACCCTTGGAAATAGGCACTGCATCGGCACAGCATTGACGGAGCGCCAGCCATCGCACGCAAGCTACGGGCGCGGCGGCACCAAAACATCGTAACGAACGGCCTTGCCCGCAAGTTGATAGCTCGGCTTAACGCCGGCAAGCAGCGGGCCCTTTACCGGCCGCTTGATAACGACCTTGCGCGGACGCGCCGCAAGCGCAGCTTCGACCAGCGTCTCCTCATCGGCACACGGCTGTTCCAAATGGTGCAAGAGTTGGAACTTCTTTTTCACCGCCGCGCTCTTGGTGCGCTCGGGAAACATGGGGTCCAGATACACCACGTCGGGAGCGGCAAGCTCGCCCTGCCCGATCAGCTCAGCTGTATGGCGAAGGCCAGCAATGCTGTCCTCGCCCGCATGTAAGCGCATACGCGACACGGCAACCGCAAGCGCCGGATCATCTGCCGCGCGATCCAAGGCATCCTTGAGGAGCGCCGCGATCACGCAATCCTGTTCATACAGATCGACGGTAAAGCCCGCGGCCGCCAACAGCAGCGAATCCTCGCCAAAGCCTGCCGTGGCATCAATCGCCCATGGGCACTCAATGCCTTTTGCGCGCGCAGCCTTTACCAACAGCTCTTGCTGCAGACGGCCCTGTTTGAGCCGCGGAAGCATGCGAGTAAAATCGGCTCGCAGCTCCATCGAGCCGTCGGTGAGCGTGAGGCCCTCGGACTTCCCGGTCAGCTCAAGCCCCGCGGCCCGAGCAACAGAAAAGGGATCGACGACGCCCATGGACACTCCTTAACAAGCAAAACGAATACGCGGGGCGCCGTTTATGCCAGCACCCAACCGTCCGCTATTGTCCCACATGCGACATGGCCCACAGCATCCCAATGCAAAGCACCGCCATCAATCCCGTGCACACGGCAGCGATCACGGAATCGCCCATGCGCCTTCCCAGCGACCGCGGCTCTCGTACTTGCTCTGCTCCGTACATCATGACTCCTCCTTGAGACCAGCTCCTTGTTACGGCCTCATCATCGCAGCGCCGCACATGAGCTGCCATCGATTTGGCTTACGTCCAGCTTTCCTTTTTGAAAGGTTGGACCGTACAGGCAAGAGACGCTTTCAAACGCATGCATCGTCCCGTTGAACTACAATGTGTTTCACGATATGTGCCGTAACCTGGGCGCGACAGATTCTCCGCGCCCGCATCGAAAGGACCAGCTATGAGCGCTGCTCGCAAGACACTCAAAATCCTTGCCCTGATTTATTTTGTTCTGGGCATCGCCAGCCTCGTCATCGGAATTGCCGGCATTGTTACCGGCAATTTTGGATCCGCTTACGGATCGAACGCCACACTCGCCGCTGTTGTGGTGATTGTTAAGGGCCTCGTCGACCTTGCCGCAGGCGTCGCCGGTATCAAGGGCGCCAACAAGCCTTCGCAGGTAGACGGCGCATTTAAGCTCGGTATCGTTGCCGCGGCAGCCACGCTCCTCCAAGCCGTGCTCACGCTTCCCGCACTCGGCGGCAGCTCCGTCAATATCATCGCCTTTGTTATTGTGGTCTACGACCTGTTCTTTGTTCAGCAGGCACACGCCGTTAAGGCCGAGAACAAGGACCGCCTGTAAGTGCCCGCTTCTCATAACCTCTGTTGCAGCCAAGCAACTAAAAAGGGCCGATCGCGCATCTCCGCGGTCGGCCCTTTACGTTTGCCCAGATAAAACCTGCCAAAATAAACCTGTCCCTTTTTGGCAGGTTGTTAGCTGTGACGGTACTCGGCGATGATGAAGTCGATGTCGGTCTGAAGGGTATCGAGGTTTGCCAGTCGCTCTTTGTCGGCAGGGCGCGTGCGGTAGTAGTACGGCGTCATCTGGAACACCGCCTCAATGTCGGCCTGCGTCTGGAGCGTAATATTCGCAGATACCCGCTGCGTTCCGACTAACTCGAGCTCGGTGGTCTTCGGCAGCTTCTCATCGTTAAGGTACGGCGTGTCGTAGAGTACCTCCTTGAGACCAAA
Organism: uncultured Collinsella sp.; assembly: GCA_902496455.1. GTDB lineage: Bacteria > Actinomycetota > Coriobacteriia > Coriobacteriales > Coriobacteriaceae > Collinsella. The sequence continues at coordinate 5,047 of CABVAY010000009.1, read as the reverse complement.
GAGATGACGGGCGCCCGGCACCACGGTATAGAGTGAGCCCTCGGGCGCCAGTACGCGGGCAAACTCACGCTCGTTAAAGGGAGCGAAGAGCTCGGTCACCATATCGAAGGCGCCATCGGCCACGGGGATATCCTTCATGTTGGCCACGAAGTAGGTCGCGTCGCCGCGCTTGGCGGCCAGGCGCACCATCTCCTTGCCCAGGTCGAAACCGTAAGCATCCACGCCCGGCACCGCGCCCATGGCGCTGGTGTAGTAGCCCTCGCCGCAGCAAATATCGAGCAAGGCCAGCGGCTTGTCCGACGTAGCTGCGCACCGCTGAGCTCGTTCGCGCACCAGCTCGACCATCGCATCGCGCAACGGCGCATAGTAACCGCGGTTCAGAAAGTCGCGACGGCTGCGTGCCTGCGACTTGGGATCGCCCATGGAGTCGCCGCTCTTGGACGAGCGCAGCAGATATAGATAGCCCTCGCGAGCACGGTCAAACCGGTGTCCGCCCGCGCATGCAGCGCCGCGTTCGTCATCCACCAACGGTTCATGGCAAACGGGACACAACAACATGGCAACTCCTTAGCGCGAACAACACAACACCCACCATTGTCGCACGCCTTCCCCACCTAGTCATTGGGGACGTTCTTAAACGACTAGTCAAAAGGGACACTCTTGCGTCACATAGGGACACTCCTTTTGGTCGGTGCCAAAGAGTGTCCCCAACGACTAGTCGTTTAAGAACGTCCCCAACGACTATAAGAACGTCCCCAATGACTAGTCGATTAGGAGTATCATCGTCTGCGCAAATAGGCACGAAAGAGCATATTAGAGATTGAGAGCGTATGGCTGACACCGTATCTAAGCACATTGACATGACCACCGGCTCGCTGTGGCGCAATATTCCCCTATTCGCCTTCCCCGTGGCCGCCACGAGCATCTTGGAGCAGCTGTCGAACCTCATCGCCACGGTCATCATCGGTAACTTCTCGGGCGACCAGGGAACCCTCGCCATGGCGGCGGTCGGCTCCAATGTTCCGCTTACCAGCCTTATGCTCAACCTGTTTATTGGCATGTCGCTTGGCTCCAACGTGGTCATCGCCAACGCTATCGGCCGCAACGATCAGAACATGGTCAAACGCGCCGTCCATACCTCGATTTTAATGGCGCTCGTGGGCTTTGTCGTCATCGCGCTGGGCGAGATCTTTGCCGAGCCCATGCTCGCCGCGCTCAACGTTCCCGCCGAAACCATGCCGCTCGCTTCGCTCTACCTACGCGTCTTTTTGCTCAGCATGCCCTCAATCTTGCTTTACAACTTTGAGGCCGCGATCTTCCGCTCCGTCGGCATCACCCGCATGCCGCTGCAGGCGCTTGCCGTGTCCACCGTCCTCAACATTGGCCTGGATCTCATCTTTGTCCCTGTGCTCCACTGGGGTGTCGCGGGCGTCGCCATCGCCACCGCCATCGCCTACACCGTCAGCGCCGCCACGCTTTTTATCCGCCTGCTCAAGACCGACTCCGTCGTCCGTGTCACCCCGCGCGACTTGGCTATCGACCCCGTCGCCCTCAAGCGCATCGTTAAGATCGGCCTGCCCGCCGGCATCCAGAGCGCTGTCTTTGCCGTCGCCAACATCATCATCCAGTCTGCCATCAACAGCCTGGGCACCGAGGTCATGGCGGCATCGAGCGCCGCCATGAGCCTGGAGTACGTGTGCTACAACCTGCTCAACAGCTTTAGCCAGGCTTGCACCACCTTTGTGGGACAAAACCACGGTGCCCGCCAGATCGACCGCTGCACCAAGACGCTCAAGGTCTGCCTAGTCGAAGGCGGTATCGTCGCGCTCACCACAATTATCGTTATTGTCGGCCTGGGGCGCGAGATTTTGTCGCTGTTCAACAGCGATCCCAACATCGTCTCAATCGGCTATATCCGCGTGTGCTCAATCTTCCCGGCGTACGCCTTTAGCATGTTCTACGAAAACATGTCAGGCTACCTGCGCGGCTTTGGTATCTCGCTCACGCCCGCCCTCATCACCATGATCTGCGTCTGCGGCATCCGCTTCTATTGGGTGTTCTTCGTGTTCCCGCACTTCCGCACCTTTGCGAACATCATGATGGTCTACCCCATCAGCCTGGGCACCACGGCGTTCTTTATGGTCGTGGCGGTGCTACTCTGCCACCCGGCACGCACCTATCGCGCCACCCAAGCCAAAGCGACAGCCCGCTAAACACCGCACTCAACGCCACACCAGCCATTAATTGACAACATGCGAGCTCATATAGTCGATAAAGCGCCTCGTGGCGATGGGCATGGTGTCCCAGCTGCGCCAGGCGGCCACCACGTCGCGCGAGGGGGCGTGCACGATGGGACGTACGCGAATATCGGCCCGCATGCCCTCCACAGTACGGCGGTAGAGCATGCTCACGCCTAGGCCCTCCTCCACCATCGCCATGATGGTGTAGTCGTCGGTTACCTCGCTCGTCACGTGTGGCGACAGTCCATGCGCCGCAAATGCATCGAGCACCAGGCTCTGTTCGCCCTCATCCAGCAGCACAAACGGCTCGGACGCCAGATCGGCGAGCGTCACCTTTTCCTTTGCCGCCAGCGGATGCGCGGCCGGCAACAATGCCACCAACTCGTCGTGATAGACGACGCGCTTCTCGAGCCCAGCGGTAAATCCGCGTGCCGTAAAACAAAAATCAACCACGCCATCGTGCACCCATTGAGCGTTGCGCGTGTAATCGCCCTGCTTGAGGGTGAAGCGTACGCCCGGGTGCAGCGCACCAAAATCGCGGATCACGCGCGGCAGCACGGTACGACTCACGTTGGTAAACGTCGCGATGCGAATATCTGTCGACGAAAGCCCCAGCAGCTCCTGGCGCTTGCCCTCGAGCTCGGCCTCGGCGGTCACAATCTGGCGCAGGTACGGCAGATATTGTTTACCGTCGCGCGTAAGCGAAACGCCCTGCTTGCCGCGCTCGATAAGCGTGGTGCCCAGCTCACGCTCGAGCGCCTTGACGGCCTGGCTCACCGCACTTTGCGTATAGCCCAGCTCGTCCGCCGCACGTTTCAGGCTGCCGCAATCGACCACCATACAAACAATCTGATACCGCGATGCCATCGTGCCTCCACATCGATGTAGCTGTAAAACGTTTTGCCAGGGCTTTTTCTACCAACATTAGTATTTCTTAATCATACTGAAGATACATTCGCTTTACTACATCCACATCTGGGAGCAGAATCCTTTTTACGAAACCGTTCTGTAACAAAAGGAGTCCCATGGATCGCAAAAAAGCAATCGCGCTCTCATTTTCCGTTCCCGTCGCATGGGGCTTTTCGTACCCCCTCATGAAGATCGGCATGGACAGCATGAACGCCACGAGCATCGTTGCGCTGCGCTGCATCATCGCCTTTGTGGCCTGCCTTTTGCTCTTCCACAAGCGCGCTTTCCGCATCAACCGCGACCTTATGGTCCGTGCCGCCATCATCGGCGCCATTATGGCAACCGAGCTCACCTGCATGTGCTTGGGCTCTAGCCTCACTTCTGCCTCCACTGCCGGCTTTTTGCAGAGCCTGACGGTCGTGATCGTGCCGTTTGCCAACGCCGCCCTGCTGCGCCGCGCCCCCGAACGCAAAGTGCTCGTCGGCACCGCCATCGTCACCTGCGGTATGTTGCTGCTCTCGGGCGCCGACTTCACCAGCCTGAACCCAGGCGCGCTCATCATGCTGCTCTCCGCCTTTGTCTATGCCGGCCATATCATTGTGGCGAAGCGCTTTGTCGAAGATATCGACCCGCTGGCTCTGGGCGTTTGGCAGCTGGGCTTCGGCGGCTTGTTCTCGGGTATCGCCGCATGCGTCTTTGGCGGTTTCACACTTCCCAGTACGCCCAGCGAGATCGTGGTCGTCGTCGCGCTCGCACTCATCTGCTCTGCCTACGGCTTTATCACCCAGACGCTCGTGCAGCCCCACGTGCCCGCCGAGACCACCGGCTTCGCCTTCTCGCTTGAGCCGGTCTGCTCCGCTGTCTTTTCGTTCTTCCTAGTCGGCGAGGTCCTGAGCCCCATCGCCTTCTTTGGCGCCGCCCTCATCCTCACCGGCGTCATGGTGGCAACCGTCGAGCTTCCACGCCTTCGCGCACATGGACAGGCTCGCATGGCAGGAGCGCCCGAGCACGTCTCGTAGACCCCACTCTTCATACAGCCGTGGCATAAAGGCAACCGGTGCGCCTTTACAATAGATACCGACAGAGCATCTGACGTAAAGGAGCCCCATGGACGCCGCGACCCGCGACCGCAACATAGCAACTTGGTTGGGCGATGCGCCACAGCCGGTACGTGACACTACGAACCAGCTGCTCGAACGCATCGCCCTTTTACGTGCCGAGCAGACCATCTACCCGGCACAGGACGACATCCTCAATGCCCTCGCCTACACGCCGGCCGACCAGGTCAAAGTTGTCATCTTGGGTCAAGACCCCTATCACGGACCCAACCAGGCCATGGGGCTGTCGTTCTCGGTCCCCGCGACGCAAACCAAGTTGCCGCCGAGCCTGCGCAACATCTATAAGGAACTCAAAGCCGATCTGGGCTGCCCCATTCCCGCCACGGGAGACCTAACCCCATGGGCACAGCAGGGCGTCCTGCTCCTCAACACCACGCTCACCGTGCGCGAGCATGCCGCGAACTCGCACGCCAAGCTGGGCTGGAGCACGCTCACCGACTACATTATCGAACGCTGCTGCCAGCTGCCCCAACCGGTAGTCTTTTTGGCATGGGGCCGCTTTGCCCAGCAGATGGTCGAAGGCAAGCTCGCCGCGATCGGTGCGGGCAAGGCAACCGGCAAGTTCTGCCTGGCATCCACGCACCCCTCGCCGCTTTCGGCCAACCGTGCCACGGCAGAACTCCCTGCCTTTATGGGGTCGCGCCCCTTCTCTGCTGCCAATCGGCTACTCGAACAGCACGGCTCGACCCCCGTCAACTGGACTTGCCTCGGCTAAAAACCGATACATCAAAACCACCCCTAAAAGGGGTGGTTTGCTCTTAGGGTATAACCCTTGGATTT
>CABVAY010000008.1 GCA_902496455.1 uncultured Collinsella sp. | reverse complement strand
CCCGTCCCCCCCCCATAAGTTGCGGTGGAATAGTTCCTGTTTTTGCTGCTGAAGGCTTTGAGCAGGAACTATTCCACCGCAACTTATGGGGGGGGCGGGGGATGCGATAGTATTGCATAGTGGTATTCGATTAACCGAGGCTTCATCCGAGGGCTTTATGGAACAACACCAGCATTATCAGAGCCTGCAAGACCAGGCGTACAACGCATTGCGGTCCAAGATCATCTATGCCGAGCTCAAGCCCGGCACGCGCCTTTCGGCGATTGGTCTGGAAAAAGAGACGGGAATCGGGCGCACGCCCATTCGCGAGTCCTTTGTGCGCCTGCGCGAGCAGGAGCTGGTGGAAACGCGTCCCAAAAGCGGCACCTACGTCTCTAAAATCAGCATGGAACGCGCCGAAAACGCCTGCTTTTTGCGCGAGAAGCTCGAGAGAAGCGTGCTTATTAAATGCTGTTCGGCCGCCTCGCCCGAGCAAAAACAGCGGATTGAGCAGATCCTTGCCGAGTCCGAGTCGCTCGACCATAGCGAAACGCGTCGTTTCTTTGACCTGGACAACCTGTTCCATGAGACGTGTTTTGAGATTGCCGGTCGTCACATGTTGTGGGATTGGATGAAGAGCATCAACACGCATTTTGAGCGATACAACTGGTTGCGTATGGTGTCGCAGGATCTGGATTGGGAGCCGATTCGTCGGCAGCATCGCCGGATTCTCGAGGCCATTAAGGGGGGCGATACCGACACGGCGAGCTATCTGGCAGAGACGCACCTGCACCTGATGCCCGAGGAGCAGGGCCCGGTTATCGCCTTGCATCCCGACTATTTTGAGCTGTCCAAAGACTCGGCCATCTAACTCGCCCCCTTCATTAGTTGCGGTGAAATAGGGATTGTTTTGCGGCTCTGATGGTGCAAGCAGTCCGTATCTCACCGCAACTGCCGGGGCACTATCGGGGCACGAAAAAGCTGCGGCGCCGCTTGGAGGAAAAGACCGGAAGCAAGGGTCCATTCCTCCAGACAGCGCCGCAGCTGTTTTGATGGCTCGGTTTTTGTCGATGTGGCTCAACTGGGCGCGGTTGCCAGCCGAGTAGGCAAAGCGGCTCGGGGGCGTGTCGCTTCCGTCACGTTCTATCAGCATACAAGACGGTTTTGGTTCTTGTTCGTGACGGAAACGGCGCGCTTCCGAGCCGCTTTAAAAGAAAGGGGGCGAGGTCTAGGGCACGCCCCCTTTCACGATAGAGAGCTAAACTTAGCCGCGGACCTTTTTGACGACGTCCATGGCCTCGCGGGCAATCTGCTCGACCTTGGAGAAGTCGCCGTCGGCAAACAGGGCCGGCTTAACCATCCAGGTGCCACCGCAGGCGATGATGGCAGAGGAGCTCAGGTACTCCTCGACGTTGGCGGTGCTCACGCCGCCGGTAGGCATAAAGCGGTGACCGACAAACGGAGCGGCAAGGGCCTTGATGGTGTTCAGACCGCCATACTGGGACGCGGGGAAGAACTTGGTGACCTTGAGGCCCAGGTTCTCGGCGGCGGTAACCTCGGAGGGGGTCACGGTGCCGGGCAGCACGGGCAGGTCGATATCGATGCAGTGCTTCACAACGTCCTCGTTGTAACCCGGGGAGACGATGAACTTGGCACCGGCGGCGCGGGCCTGCTCAACCTGCTCGACAGTCAGGACAGTGCCGGCGCCAACGCACATCTCGGGCTCGGCCTCGGCCATAGCGGCGATGCACTCGGCGGCGCAGGCGGTGCGGAAGGTGACCTCGGCGGACTTCATGCCAGCTGCCATAAGGGCGTGGGCGAGCGGAGCGGCGTCCTCGACCTTGTCGAGCACGACGACCGGCACGATGCCCAGGGACTTAAGCGTGGTGTAGAACTGATCGAACATGATGTTCCTTTCGATGTGTGGCGCGCATGGGCGCGTGATTACCAAATGTGCTGGTCAGGAGCCGATTTTGGATTGGTTATCGGAGGCACTGCTTGGGGTCACAAGCAATTCCAAAACCGGCTGCTCGACCAGTCATGTAGGGAATGCCAGGCAAAACCGGAATGGGACTGGTGGTTTTGTCCGGCCGGAGGAATCGGGGAGCGGGCCGCAGGGGTATGGGATTGGAAAGCTGCGGCCCGCGGAATGGAGACGGACTAGCGCGCGACGCGGGTGCCACCGTCGGCGGCGGATGCCACGGCTGCGATCTCGTCTGCGGTCACCAAGTTGGAATCGCCCTTGATGGTGAGCTTGAGGATCGAGGCTGCAATCGCGTAGTTGACGGCGTCCTGCGGGTCAAAGTCGTTGATGAGGGCATGGACGAGGCCAGCGTTGAAAGCGTCGCCGGCGGCAACGCCCTCGAGCACGTGCACGTCGTGAGCAGGGGAGAACCAGTGCTCGCCGCTCTCGGCGTCAAAGAGCATGCCCATCCAGATGGAGCGCTCGACGCAAGAGATGTTGCGGACGACCGAGGCGACCTTTTTGCAGCCGTACTCGGCGCAGATCTGACGGGCCATCTCGACGTAGGTGTCGCGCTCCTCGATGCCATGGGCAAGGGAACCAGAGACGCAGGTCATGCCGAGGCCGGCGGGCGCATCCTCGTCGTTGGCGATGCAGATGTCGACGAGCGGCAGGAGTTCCTTCATGGTGGCCTGCGACTTCTCGGGCGACCACATCTTGCCGCGATAGTTCACGTCGCACACGGTGGTGATGCCCTTGGCGCGGCAGGCGGCGAGTGCCTCCTTGCAGGCGGCGGCCATCTCATCGGAGACGGCGGGGGTCACGCCGGAGAAATAGAAGACATCGATGCCCTTGAGGATCTCGTCCCAGTCAAAGACGTCGCGTTTGGCCATGTTGATGGCAGAGAACTTGCGGTCGTAGACGCAGCCGTTGCCGCGCTGCGAGGCGCCGACCTCAAACACATAGGAGCCAAGACGGTCGCCCTGACGCACGACGCGCGTTGTGTCGACGCCGTAGGCCTTCAGCGAACGCAGCGCGCACTCGCCTAGGCGGTTGGCCGGGACAACGGATACGTAAGCGGCCTTGTCGCCTTGGTAGGCCAGGGAAAGAGCGGTGTTGGCCTCGGCGCCACCGTAGCGGACGTCAAACTCGGTTGCCTGCTCAATGCGCAGATGATCTTTGGGCGAGAGCCTCATCATGATCTCGCCGAAGGTAAGAACCGTTTTACCCATGGTCGCGCAGCTCCTTCTTGCTCGTGCGTACACCTTTGATATGGCGTTGGCACGGAGGTGCCAAGACGGTAGGGTACATCTTTGCACCTCCGTGCCAACGCTTTCCGAAATCGGTTTACGAAATCGGTTTCGTTTCGAGTTGTAGTATACTCACCTACAGCGTTTTGCAAGCGAGATTTTTAAAAAAATGCCTAAAATGGCTCAGACTGCTGACAATTGGGAAACGGGGTGCGCCATGGCGCAGATGAGAATCAAGGACATTGCCGCCGAGGCGGGCGTGAGCCCGGCCACGGTCTCGCGCTATCTCAACAACCGCCCCGGGCAGATGACCGAGGAAACCCGCGCTCGCATCGCGGCGGTTATCGAGCGCACCGGCTATCGCCCACGTGCTGCCGCGCGCAATCTGCGCAGCTCGCGCACCAACCTCATCGGTGTGATCCTGGCCGACATCGCCAACCCGTTCTCCAGCGCTATGCTCGAGGGCCTTTCCGCCAGTGCCGCCGCGCGCGGCTGCTCGCTCATGACGGCCATTAGCGGCAACGATCCCGCCAAGGAGGCCGAGTCGCTCACCAGACTTATCGATGCCGGCGTGGACGGCCTGGTCGTCAACACCTGCGGAGGCAACGACAAGGCGATCGCCGCGGCCGCGGGGCGCCTGCCCGTTGTGCTGCTCGACCGCGACGTTGCCGACGGCGGTGTCGATCTGGTGACATCTAACAACCGTGAGCTGGTCGCCGGCCTGGTAGACGCCTTGACCGCCGCTGGCAGCGAGCGCCTGTGCCTGCTCACCGAGGCAAGCGACGACAGCCCCGTGCGTCGCAAGCGCGCCGAGGCCTTTACCGACGAGCTTTTGCACCGCGGCCTTGCCGGCGAGGTCGTCACCCTGGCCGACGGGGGCGCCACGGGCGTCGGCCGCCTGGACGAGACCATCCGCGGCTATGCAGGTAAAAAGCTCGGCCTCATTGCTGTCAACGGCTTGGTTTTCCTGCGTCTGACCGAGGCGCTAGCGCAGCTTGGACCCTCGCTGCCGGCGGGGCTCAAGATCGCGACGTTTGACGACTACCCCTGGAACCATGTGCTCTTTGGTGGCGTGACCACGGCCGCGCAGGACACCCTCACCATTGCCGAGCGCGTAGTCGAGCGCCTGTCCGAGCGCATCGATGTCGTTACCACCACGGTGGGCGAGGCCGCAAAGCTGGCGCCCAAACGCATCGAGATTCCCGGCCACATCGAACACCGCGCTTCGACCTCGCGCTAGTCTGTGTGATAATATATAGACAATGTCATACAGGAGGTATCCATGGCTGCGTCTGTGCTGAGTGTGCGAGTGGACTCGTCAATTAAAGACTCATTTGCCGAGCTGTGCGAAGAGCTTGGCATGACTTCGTCTGTTGCGGTCAATATGTTTATGAGGCAGATGCTGCGCGAGCGCTCTCTGCCGTTTGTTCCCTCACTTGGTAAAAGCTCTGCGAGCGAAAGCGCCGCGACGGACATTTTGGATACTGCCCAGATTGAGTCCGCCGTCCGCGAGGCAGCCAGCTCGATTCCCGCCATCAAAACCGTGATTCTTTTTGGTTCGTATGCCCGGGGCGAGGCACATGTCGATAGCGATATTGACTTGCGTCTCGAAGTCGATCGCGAACAGGGCTTTGGTCTTTTCGCGTTGTCGGCGTTTGGCGAGGCGGTGCGCAAAGAAACCGGGAAGCAGGTTGACCTCGTCTCGAGTGACTATCTTGATGATGATCTTGCCGCGGTAATCGAGCGCGAAGGAGTGATCCTTTATGATCGCGCGTAAGTCAGACGGTCTCCGCGCCCAAGAGGTTTTGGAAGCCATCTCTGAAACGAACGAGCGCATCAAGGCTTTTGATATCACCGAGGACCAGTTTCTGCATGCGAATGACGTACGGACGAGGGCGTTGGCGGACTCCCTTTTGATGTGTGCGCTTAGGGTGACGGAAGAAGCGGGCAAATTGTCGGAACGCTCGCAGCGGCTTCATCCCGAAATCGAATGGCGTGGAATTGTCGGCATGAGAAATTATCTTGCGCATGATTACGGCAATGTCGACCGCTCGGTTGTTTGGGATGCAGTGACGATGGAGTTCCCTGCGCTGGAACGAGCCTGTAGACAAATTGTCTCCGAATCTGAACGCTAGCCGCTCGTTCGTAACTGCCTGTTCGCACACGTTTTTTGAGCGCTTGATACGCTTTAACCCTGCGGAAACATTTTTCTGCGATAGTATCTGCGATATAGACCAGTCGAAACCCGCCCGAAAGAAAGGGGAGCGACATGAACCAGCAGAACATCGATTACGTACTCCGCTCCGTAGAGCAGCGTGACATCCGCTTTGTGCGTCTGTGGTTTGTCGACATTCTCGGCCGCCTCAAGAACTTTGCCATTAGCCCCGAGGACCTCGAGGTCGCTTTTGAGGAGGGTATTGGCTTTGACGGCTCCGCCATCGAGGGCTTTGCCACGCCCGAGGAAGCCGACATGCTGGCGTTTCCCGATGCTTCGACCTTCCAGATTTTGCCGTGGCGACCGAGCCACAACGGCGTCGCCCGCGTGTTCTGCGACGTGTGCACCCCCGACCGCAAGCCCTTCGCCGGTGATCCGCGCGATGCGTTGCGCCGCATGTTCTATAAGGCCGAGAAGGCCGGCTACCTGCTCAACGTTGGTGCCGAGCTGGAGTATTACTACTTCCCCGACGAGCACACGCCCGAGCCGCTCGACAACGTGGGCTACTTCGATCTTTCGGTGAGCGATGCCGCTCGCGATCTGCGTCGCAACACGGTTCTCACGCTCGAGAAGATGTCCGTGCCCGTGGAGTACACCTTCCACGCCGCCGGCCGCTCGCAGCACGGCATGAGTCTGCGCCACGCCGAGGCCCTGAGCATGTCCGACGCCATCACTACGGCCAAACTCATCATTAAGCAGCAGGCCTACGAGAGCGGTTGCCACGCCTCCTTTATGCCCAAGCCGCTGGCGGGCGAGGATGGCAGCGCCATGTTCCTGTGCCAGTCGCTGTTCGACCACGACGGCAACAACGTCTTTTGGGGAGAGGACGATGAGAAGTACCATCTCTCCGACGTCGCCAAGCACTACATGGCCGGCATCCTGGCGCACGCGCGCGAGATCAGCGCCATCACCAACCCCACGGTAAACTCGTACAAGCGCATCACCACGGGCGGCGACTCCGTGCCGCAGTACGCCACGTGGGGCCTGCGCAACCGCGCGAGCATGGTCCGCATCCCGGTCTACAAGCCCGGCAAGCAGCTGTCCACGCGCATCGAGCTTCGTAGCCCCGACCCCATGGCCAACCCGTACCTGGTCAACGCCGTCACGCTGGCGGCTGGTCTGGACGGCATCGAGCGCAAACTGGAACTCCCGCCCGAGGCAACGGCTGAGACGCTCAAGCTTACCGACCGCCAGATGGTCGAGGCCGGCTACACGCCGCTGCCGCGCTCGCTCAAAGAGGCGCTCGACGTGTTTGAGGACTCGCAGTTTATGAAGGATGCCCTCGGCGAACATATCCACAGCTTCTTCCTCAAAAAGAAGCGCGACGAGTGGCATAAGTTTGAGTCTACGATCACCGAGTGGGAGATCAAGCACTACCTGGCGAACTCCTAATCGCGCTGGCTTGTTCCAGTACGATTGAACTCATTTCTTTGGAGGCCGATATGTCCGAAAAGAGTGCCCTGTTCATGGCGCGCACGACGCGCTTCCACGAGTTTGCCCGCAGCTTGACGACTACCCTGGGTGTCGAGGTGAGCCTGGCAACCCCCGATTCGCCGACTGCAGCACACGACTTTGACCTGCTGATCCTCGATTCCGATGGCATCCGCAGCGACCGCATCGATCAGATTGCCAAGTGGCTCGACGACCGCGGCGGCGTCCCCATGCTGGTGATCGTTGACGACGAGGCGCTCGGCACCCTGCGCCTGCCGAATCACGCGCATGCCGACTTTGTATGCCCCACGGCGACGCCCAACGAGCTCAAGGCTCGCGCGCAGCGCCTGATGGGCGAGGAGGAGACCGTTACCGCCGACGATGTGCTCAACATTGACAACCTCGAGATCAACTTGGCTACCTACCAGGTGACGCTCGATAACGAGCCCATTGACCTGACGCTGATGGAGTACTCGCTGCTGAGCTTTTTGGCGACGCACCCCAACCGTGCCTACAGCCGCGAAGTGCTGCTGCACCGCGTGTGGGGCTTTGAGTACTGCGGCGGCACGCGCACCGTTGACGTGCACATTCGACGTATCCGCTCCAAGGTGGGCCCGCAAATCGCGGCGCACATCACCACCGTCCGCGGCGTGGGCTATCTGTTTAAGGACTAGATTTCCACCACAAAGGGGCAGACGCCTTTGTGGTGGTTTCGCCGCATGCGTGGATTCCTTTCGGGTCTGCGGCAGAACTTAAGCCTTCCTAAAAGATTGCGTTCTCATACACGTACGCCCGCATATTGGGGTACAACTCAACGTGAACAATGATGGCCCGCCACATGTTTGGCGGGCCTTTGGTTATTTGACGAAAGGATCGCAGCTATGAGCGAGTACGATTCCCAGCGTCCCCAGGATGCGGGCAACGCCGGCGAGACGCAGCAGCAGCCGCGCGTGCAGGTGGAGTCGACGCCTGCCGACAGCAACATTCCCTACGTGCAGGCCTACGACACGCAGACCGGAAAGCCGCTGGGCGGTGCGCAGGTCGTGAACAAGCACACGGTGGTCAAGACCAAGACCAAAAAGCTGCCGATTTTTATTACGGCACTCGCCGGCTGTGCCTGCGGCGCCCTGCTGGTCATTGCGCTCATTATGAGCGGTACGCTCGATATCGGTGGCGGCAAGAATGCCGTGACGGCGGGCGCTTCGGGTTCGTCGACGCAAAAGATTACGATCGACTCCGAGGACACCACGCTGGCCGAGGCCGTTTCTGCCAAGGCCCTGCCCTCCGTCGTTTCCATCACCGCCACTTCGAGTGGCAGCCAGAATGGCTCGCTTTCGCAGTCTGCCGACGAGTCGGACAGCTCGGGCAGTGTCGGTTCGGGCGTGGTGCTCGATACCGAGGGCCACATCCTCACCAACAACCACGTGGTCGATGGCTATGACCAGTACGTGGTGACCATGGACGACGGCACCACCTACGAGGCCGAGTTCGTGGGCAACGACGCCTCGAGCGACCTGGCCGTCATCAAGCTCAAGGACGCCGACGCCTCCAAGCTTACGCCGATCGAAATTGGCGACTCCTCCAAGCTCAACGTTGGCGAGTGGGTTATGGCGATCGGCTCGCCGTTCGGCAACGAGCAGTCTGTCTCCACGGGTATCGTGTCGGCGCTCTATCGTTCCACGGCCATGAGCTCTACCAGCGGTAACACCATCTATGCCAACATGATCCAGACCGATGCCGCCATCAACCCGGGCAACTCCGGCGGCGCGCTCGTCAACGACAACGGTGAGCTGGTGGGCATCAACTCGCTCATCGAGAGCTACTCGGGCTCCAGCTCGGGCGTGGGCTTTGCTATTCCCGTTAACTACGCCAAGAACATTGCCGACCAGATCATCGACGGCAAAACGCCGGTGCATCCGTACATGGGCGCCACGCTTTCGAGCGTCAACGCGCTCAACGCCCGCACCAACAAGCTCAGCACCGATAGCGGCGCGTATGTGGCGAGCGTCGTTGAGGACGGTCCTGCCGCCAAGGCCGGCATTCAGGAGGGCGACGTCATCACCAAGTTGGGCGACGACGAGATCACGAGCGCCGATGGCCTGATCATCGCACTGCGCAGCCACGAGGTGGGCGAGAAGGTCGAGATCACGCTCATGCGCGGCAAGGAAGAGAAAAAGGTCACCGTCGAGCTGGGCTCCGATGAGGAGCTGCAGAACCAGCAGCAGGACGACAGTTCGACCGACACCGGCAACGGCGGTATTACCAACGAGCAGCTGCGCCAGTACCTGGAGGAGCTGCTGGGCCAGCAGGGCCAGGGTCAGGGCTACGGCCAGGGTTACTAACGAGCCATTTCGCACATGCCGAAGCCAGAGGGGCTGTCCCATCAACGCGGGACGGCCCCTCTTTTCTTATTGATCCGTTGGGGACGGAGGAAAACGGATCACTTGTGGCTGGCAAGAGGCCTGGTTCGTAATGGTCTGGACAGTTAGTTCAGATACGTATAAATCTGGGGCAGCTTGGGATGCGTTTTGAGCAATTTTTGATTGGGATGGGGTTTGAATGGGTGTTTGGGAGGGCGAGCGGGACGTTTACATGGTCTCAGGGAGCCCAAATTAGTTGAAACAGGGGTGTTCGTGCCTAATCCAGCTCTAGGATTTATACGTATCTGAACTAACTGTCCACCCCAGTCTGGCGGCTGCCGATTCGGTGCGGTTTGAGACCGCTATTCGGCCCCATTGCGACCGGTGGTACTCTTGTATCCGTTTGAAATCGAGCGAAGGAGTGCCGCTATGGAGCAATCGAGCCTGTTTGGTGACGGCGTGGACATCGATACCGAAACGCCCGCGACCGCGGAAGCCACCGCACCGACCGATGCCCGTGCCCAGGCGGCAGCGCGCGCGGCCGAACTGCGCCACGAGCTCGACTACCACGCCTATCGCTACTACATGCTCGATGCGCCCGAGATCACGGACGCCGCCTTCGACAAAATGCTCGTTGAACTGCAGGAAATCGAGGCGACCTACCCCGACCTGGTGACGCCCGACAGCTATACCCAGCGCGTGGGCGGCTACGTGAGCGAGCAGTTTACGCCGGTCACGCATATGGCGCGCATGTATTCCATGGATGATGCCATGGATCTGGACGAACTCGACGCGTGGCTCCAGCGCGCCGAGGATGCGCTCGGTGCCGGCAGCGTCACCTATACCTGCGAGCTTAAGATCGACGGTCTGGGCGTGGCCCTTACCTACCAAAACGGCACCTTCGTACGTGCGGCCACACGTGGCGATGGCACCACGGGCGAGGATGTGTCGCTCAACGTGTGCACCATCAAGGATGTGCCCATGCACCTGTCCGAGCCGGCGCTCGCTCACATGGGCGCCGACCGCGAGCGCACCATTGAGGTGCGCGGCGAGGTCTACATGCCTAAGGGCAGCTTTGTTCGTCTGAACGACGAGGCCGATGCCGAGGGTCGCGACCCCTTCGCCAACCCGCGCAACGCTGCCGCCGGCAGCCTGCGCCAAAAGGACCCCAAGATCACGGCACGCCGCGATCTTGCCACCTTTATCTATGCCATCGCCGATACCGATCCGCTGCACGTCCACAGCCAGCGCGAGTTCCTCGACTGGCTGCGCAACGCTGGCTTTAGCGTCAACCCTAACGTTGCCCGTTGCGCCACGCCCGCCGAGGTCCACGAGTTCTGTGCCCAGGCGCTTGAGCACCGCGGTGACCTGGACTACGACATCGACGGCGTGGTCGTAAAGGTCGACAGCTTCCAGCAGCAGCTCGACCTGGGCTTTACTGCCCGCGCGCCGCGCTGGGCCATTGCCTTTAAGTTTCCGCCCGAGGAAAAGCAGACCATCCTGCGCGAAATCCGCATCCAGGTGGGCCGCACCGGTGTGCTCACGCCAGTCGCCGAGTTCGACCCGGTGACGGTCGCCGGCTCCACCATCGCGCGCGCCACGCTGCACAACATTGACGAGATCCGTCGCAAAAACGTGCGCGAGGGCGACACTATCATCGTGCACAAGGCGGGCGACGTGATCCCCGAGGTCGTGGGCCCGGTGCTCGATAAACGCCCGGCCGATTCGGTCGACTGGTACATGCCCGAGGTCTGTCCCGTGTGCGGAAGTCCCGTGGTCCACGAGGACGGCGAGGTGGCTTACCGCTGCGTCTCCATCGACTGTCCCGCGCAGCTCAAGGAGCGCCTGCTCCACTGGGTGAGCCGCGGCTGCATGGACGTCGACGGCCTAGGCGACGAGATTGTCGACAAGATGATCGCCGCCGGGCTGATTCACGACGTCGCAGACTTCTACCAGCTCACGGTCGACGATATCGCCGGCCTGGACACGGGGCGCACCTATGCCAGCTCCAACAGCAAAAAGGGCGTCAAGAAGGGCGATCCCATTCCGGTAGGCCTCAAGACGGCCGAGAAAATCATCGCCGAGCTCAACAAGTCCAAGAGCCAGCCGCTCGGTCGCGTGCTGTTTGCCCTGGGCATCCGCCACGTGGGCAAGAGCGTGGGCGAGGTCATCGCCGAGCGATTCCTGTCGATTGACAAGCTCATCTTGGCGAGCGAAGAGGACATCGCCGAGTGCGAGGGCATCGGTCCCAAGATTGCGGCGAGCGTCAAGCAGTTCCTGGCCGTGCCCGAGAACCTTGCCGTGCTGGAGCGCCTGCGCCAGACGGGCCTGTCGCTCGAGGTCGATTTGGGCGCCGCGCACGCGCAAGCCGCAGCCGACGCTGGCGTGGCGGGCGAGCTCGCCGACGCACAGCCGCTCGCGGGTCTGACCTTCGTGCTCACCGGCACGCTCGTCAACCGCACCCGCGACGAGGCAGGTGCGGCGCTCAAGGTACTCGGTGCCAAGGTTTCGGGCAGCGTGTCGAAGAAGACGAGCTATCTGGTCGCCGGTCCCAAAGCGGGCTCCAAGCTCACCAAGGCCGAGCAGCTGGGTGTGCCCGTGCTGGACGAGGACGCACTCGAGCAGATCCTGGCTACTGGTGAGGTGCCGGTGGCGTAATGGATATAGAGAATCGCAATTGCTCGCAGGCGGAAGGGCGCACGAGGCACGCCCAAGGGCAGGCAAAAGAGCACCTGATGGCGCGAATTCGCATTGCGGAACGTGAGCGCTCGGCAGATGCGTCTCGTGATGCTTTTGAGGCGTTGACCGAGTTAGAGACGAGGCTCGGTCTAGCCTAGCGATACGGGTACCGTGACCTGTGTCACGTAGGTTGTGGGGTCGTCGCTGATGATGTCGTCGATGAGGGCGATTTCGCGCGAGGGACCGGCGGGTGTCAGGTTATGTTCGCGCATATAGCCGAGTAGCTGCTCGTAGCGCGGGCCCGCTTGCCCATGCGTGCCGCGGAAGCTTGTGGTCAGGCAGCGCGCGGCGGGTCGCGTCTCGACGTCGCCCACGTAATCATCGGTGTCATCGAGCAGCAAAAAGACCTCGTCGTAGCCGTCAAAGTCGCCGGCGGCCAGGCGCTCGGCGCTAATCCCAACGCCCAAGTTGCCCAGGAAGACAAAGGTCTCGTGCTGGCCCTTCTGCAGTTGACGAATCTGCCACTCCAGCGCATAGGCGTCGGTAGGCCTGACACGTTCGCGCAATACGGCGCAACGAAGCTCGGGCGCATCGATTGTGCAAATGGTATCGAGCTCGGCGTTCAAGGCATCGTGGAGCAACGCAAGCCGGTTATCGATCTTGCGCGACACGCGTTCGAGCTCGCGGCGCTTGCGCTCGATGAGCTCCTGTTGCTGAACCAGCTGCCGCTGCATAAGATTCACATCGCGCGTGGTCACAAACTCACGGATCTGCGCCAACGGCAAGTCGAGAACACGCAGGTGGCTGATGGTGTTGAGGGTGGAGAGCTGCCGCGATCCGTAGTAGCGATATCCACTTGCCGGATCGATGTGCGCCGGGTCCAGCAAGCCCATCTGCTCGTAATGACGTAGCGTCCCCACGCTCAGGTTAAACAAGCGCGCAACTTCGCCAATGCGGAGCAGGCCCTCGGTGTGTTCAGTTGGCGTATCGGTCATAGGGCCGCTCCTTTCAATAGGGTCGGGGAGGCGCACCAGACTCGCGTTGCCCCGCTACGCTGCCAACTTGTCAAAAGCTCCGCGCCGGTTGAGCACGGTAAACGCGACAACACAGATGACCGCCGACAAAATCGATCCACACGGCGAAGCGATGCCCATGGGAAACAGCGTGTCGGAATAGGCGTTCGACAGCAGCCACGCGCCCGGCACGCGAATGAGCGCCACGGCCAGCACGTTGTGCGCAAAGCCGATGTAGCTCTTGCCGTATGCAGCGAAAAAGCCGCTAAAGCAAATGTGGATGCCGGCAAAAATCGCGTCGAAAATATAACTGCGCATATAGCCGGTGCCGGCGGCGACCACTGCAGCGTCCTTGGCAAAAAAGCCGATAAACGCCGGCGCCACCAGCCACATCAGCACCGTGATCAGGCAGCCGTACACCACCGAGATCGTCATGGCGTCCTTGAGCACCTGACGTGCGCGGTCGCCCTTGCCTGCGCCGGCGTTTTGCGCCGTGAGTGCGCTGACGGTGGCACCCATGGAACTCGGCACAATGAACAAAAAGCTGATCATCTTCTCGACCAGGCCCACGGCAGCGGCGTCGACGAGTCCTCGGTGGTTGGCGATGACGGTGATAAACATAAACGCCACCTGGATGCAGCCGTCCTGCACGGCCACGGGCACGCCGATCTTAAGAATGCTGCCGAGCACCTCGGGCTGGGGATGCAGGTCGCTGCGCTTAACGTGGATGTTCGTGCGGCGGCTCTTGAGCCACACGAGCGCGAGGGCAACGCTGGCCGTCTGGGCGGTCACCGTGCCGAGCGCCGCGCCCACGGGACCGAGCCCCATGTGCCCGATAAACAGAAAGTCGAGCGCGATGTTGATGATGCATGCCACGCCGATCACGTACATAGGCGAGCGCGAATCGCCCAGCCCGCGAAAGATGGCCGAAAGGATGTTGTATGCGGCGATGCACGGAATGCCGATAAAGCAAATGCGCAGGTAGGCGGCGGTTCCTTCGACCGCCTCGGCCGGCGTGCCAATGAGCGCCACGATCTGCGGGCACAGTGCGAGCAAGGCAGCGGCCAGTACCACCGAGACACCCATAAAGAGCGTAATGGTGTTGCCGATGGCTGCCTCGGCACGGTCAAACCGGCGTGATCCCACGGCGTGGCCGACGACCACCGTGGTTCCCATGGCCAGGCCCACGAGCGCCACGGTGATCATATAGAGCGTCTGCGCGCCATTTGCCACGGCGGTGATGCCGGCGGCGCCGCTAAACTGCCCCATCATGTACAGATCGGCCATGCCGTAGAGCATCTGCAAAAAGTACGAGAGCATATAGGGCAGGGCAAAGACCGCGATGGTCTTAAGGACATTGCCGCGTGTGAGGTCATGTTCCATGGGCGGGGCTTTCTGGCTGGGTTCGTTTATCTACCAGTGTAGTGAAAACCCTACAACGATTGTAGAGTCAAGGTTTGTGTTGACGCCGAAGCGAAAAAGTCTCGCGCACCATTATTCCGAGTGAATATGGACACACGTCACGAGAACTCGCCGCCGGCGCTAACCTTGCAGAAAACGATTTCGGAATACTTGACACCGTCACCTGTCGCGCAATAATACGTGCGTTTGCGAACAACGTTTGATGGGGGTTGAACCTGCGTGCGCAATCTCAAAATACTGTTTTCCTATCTAGGGGCATACCGTCGCGATGCCATCCTCGGCGTGTTCTTTGTGTCGGTCGAGACGGTGCTCGAGCTGTTTATCCCGGTCATCATGGCCAACATCATCGATGTGGGCGTGCCTGCGGGTGATATCAACTACATGCTGCTGCAGGGCGCGTACATGTTGGTGTGCGCTGCGCTTTCGCTGGTACTGGGCTTGGGTTATGCACGCACGTCCGCCCGCGTTGCCTCGGGCCTAGGCGCTAACCTGCGCGAGGCTGAGTACAAAAAGATTCAGACGCTCGCTTTTGGTAACCTGGACAACTACGATGCCAGCTCGCTCGTCACCCGCATGACCACGGACATCACCGTTATCCAAAATGCTGTGGGCAACGGCTTTCGCCCTATGGTGCGCGGCCCGGTGACGCTTATCGTCGGCCTTATCTACGCGCTGATGCTGTCGCGCCCGCTCGCCAACGTCTTTGCGATCATCTTGCCCGTGCTGGCAATCGTACTGGGCGTCATCACCTATCGCGTCAGTCCGCTCTACCGCCAACTCCAGACCTCGATGGACCACCTCAACGGCGTGGTACAGGAAGACCTCACCGCCGTGCGTGCCGTCAAGGCCTACGTTCGTACCGAGCACGAGGAGGCCAAGTTCGACACCGTCAATACCGAGCTCGCCGGCACGGCGACAAAGACCTTTGGCAGCGCGGTGCTCAACCTGCCGGTGTTTCAGCTGTCGATGTACGTGGCTGCGCTCTCTATCCTGTGGATTGGCGGCCGCATGATTCTCGCCGGCAAGCTGGGCGTGGGCTCGCTCACGGGCTTTATGAGCTACGTGCTGCTGATCATGAATTCGCTCATGATGATTTCCAACGTGTTTTTGCTGCTCACGCGCGCTCTTACGAGTGTGGGCCGTATCGCCGAGGTGCTCGATGAGGAACCCTTTATCGCCAACCCCGCGGGAGACCTCGCGATTGCGGCACCAGCGGACGGCAGTATCGAGTTTCGCGACGTTTCCTTTAAATACCGCGCGGATGCAGCCGAGGATGTGCTCGAGCATATCGACCTTCGCATCGAGAGCGGCTC
Source organism: uncultured Collinsella sp. (assembly GCA_902496455.1). Lineage (GTDB taxonomy): Bacteria > Actinomycetota > Coriobacteriia > Coriobacteriales > Coriobacteriaceae > Collinsella. Next base: position 46,561 of record CABVAY010000008.1, on the reverse strand, counting down.
GACGGTGGGCATCCTCGGCGGTACGGGATCGGGCAAGAGCTCGCTTGTGCAGCTGATTGCGCGCCTGTACGACGCTACCGAGGGCGCCGTGCTTGTGGGCGGACGTGACGTGCGTGACTACGACCTCGCGACCCTACGCGACGCCGTGGGCATTGTGCTGCAAAAGAACGTGCTGTTTACGGGCACCGTGCGCGAGAATCTGCAGTGGGGCAATCCGCAGGCGTCGGACGATGAGCTCCTCGCGGCTTGCCGCGCGGCGTGCGTGGACGAGTTCCTTGATCGCATCGGCGGGCTGGACGGCGAGTTGGGCCAAGGCGGCGCCGGTGTCTCGGGTGGCCAGAAGCAACGCCTGTGCATCGCGCGCACGCTGCTCAAGCATCCGCGCGTGCTCATTTTTGATGACTCCACCAGCGCGGTCGATATGGCGACCGACGCTAAGATTCGCGAGCACATCGCCCGGATTTCCGATACGACCGTGCTCATCATCGCCCAGCGCATCGCGAGTGTCATGGATGCCGATCGCATTGTGGTGTTGGACGACGGTCGTGTCCACGGCGTGGGCACGCACGAGGAGCTGCTGGCGGGCGACAACATCTACCAGGAGATTTACGCCTCGCAGATGGAGTTTGCGAGGAACGCGGAAGCCGGCGACGGCAGTGACGATGGTTGCGCGAATGATCCGTTTTCCTCCGTCGCATGCGGATCGCCCTTGGAAGGGGGTGAGCGCCATGCCTAAGACCGCAGCCCAAGCACGCCCGGCCGACCTCAAGCGCACTGTACGCCGCTTGCTCTCCTACATGGGGCATGCCAAGTTCTCGTTGCTCGCGGTGGGCGTGCTCGCCTCTGTCGCCGCCATCGCGAGCCTCGCCGGCACCTACATGGTGCGCCCCATCGTTAACGGTTTGGCCACGGGCGGGGAGGAACTGCTTGCCAGGCAGGTCATCCTGACGGCGATCATCTACGCCGCGGGCGTGCTCTCGGCCCTGGGCTACTCACAGATCATGGTGCGTGCGGCCCAACGCGTGGTGTCCGATATTCGCCGCGACCTGTTCGCGCACATCCAGACGCTGCCGCTCAGTTATTTTGACAGCACGCGCTCGGGCGACATCATGAGTTTTTTCACCAACGACGTCGACACCGTCTCCGAGGCGCTCAACAACAGCTTTGCCAACGTGATTCAGGCCGCCATTCAGGTCGTGGGCACCACGGCCATGCTCATCATCCTTAACTGGCAGCTCACGATTATCACGCTCGTGTGCGATGCAGCCATTGTGCTGTATGCGCGCTACTCGGGCGCGCGCTCTAAGCGCTTCTTTGCCGCCCAGCAGGCATCGCTTGGCGACCTGGACGGATATATCGAAGAAATGGTCTCGGGCCAAAAGGTCATCAAGGTCTTTAACCGTGAGGCAGCGAATGTCGCCGGCTTCACCTGCCGCAACGACGAGCTTCGCCGCACCGGTACCGCCGCCGTGAGCTATGCCAACTCCATGGTGCCCATGACCGTCGTGATTGGCTACGTCAACTATGCCATCGTCGCCGTGGCGGGCGGCATGCTCTGCATCAAGGGGCTCGCCGATGTGGGCGCACTTGCAAGCTACCTGGTCTTTGTGCGCCAGGCCGCCATGCCCATCAACCAGTTTACGCAGCTCGGCAACTTCTTGCTCAACGCGTTGGCCGGTGCCGAGCGCCTGTTTGCGGCTATGGACCTTGAGCCCGAGGTGGACGAGGGCTGCGTGGAGCTGGTGCAGACGGGCGATGCCGCGTGGGCGTGGAAGATTCCCGAGGGCCAGGGCGTGGGCGCGTACGGGCACTTGCATGACGTGGCAGCCGTTGATGAGTCGGGCCGCGCGGTGGCCGCCGACGGCACCGAGCTCACGTGCGGCTTGGTCCCGCTTGCCGGCGACGTGCGCTTCCATGCCGTGGACTTTTCCTACGTGCCGGGCGCCCGCGTGCTCACGGACCTCAACCTGTTTGCCAAGCCGGGGCAAAAGATTGCGTTTGTGGGCTCCACGGGCGCCGGCAAGACGACCATTACCAACCTCATCAACCGCTTCTACGAGGTCGATGACGGCGAGATCACGTACGACGGCATCGACGTCAAGCACATTGCCAAGGCCAGCCTGCGCGGGTCGCTCGGCATTGTGCTGCAGGATACGCACCTGTTTAGCGGCACCATTGCGCAGAACATCCGTTTTGGCAAGCTCGACGCGACCGACGAGGAGGTGCGCGCCGCTGCCGAGGCAGCCTGCGCCGACTCGTTTATCCGCCGCCTGCCTAGAGGGTACGACACACCGGTTACGGCCGACGGCGCTAACCTGTCACAGGGCCAGCGCCAACTGCTCGCCATCGCGCGCGTGGCCGTGGCCGACCCGCCGGTGCTCATCCTGGACGAGGCCACGAGCTCCATTGACACGCGTACCGAAAAGCTCATCGAGCGCGGTATGGACCGCATCATGCGCGGACGCACCACCTTTATGATCGCGCACCGCCTGTCCACCGTCCGCGACGCCGATGCCATCATGGTCCTCGAACACGGCCGCATCATCGAGCGCGGCACGCACGAAGAGCTGCTCGCCCAGCACGGCGACTACTGGCAGCTGGCGCATGGCTTAAAAGAGTTGGATTAACCCGTTCGAGCACGATGCTTTGATCCCTCCGTGCACCTCGCCTCAAACCATCACAACATTCGACGTTTTTTGCCAAAATCGGGAAAAGCATCGAATGTTGTGATGGTTTTTCTGCCACTCGACCGGGTGGAATCGCTTTCTTGAGCACGAAGGTGTGCGGACCCGTGGGCAGGGGAATAAGGTTGGTTATCCGACTCCATTGGAGGGCCCATGGACCTGCCGATCGTCCTGTCCCATAAGACTGCCTGGCTGTACCACAACGTGGCGCGCCCGTCCGAGCCGCTCTCGCGAGCAAGCAGCCTATACGATGAGGACTCGCTTGCTAACGAGGCGGAGCCGACCGCGAGCCTGCCCAAATTGGGACTCGATGCCAAGGGGCTGAGGGCTTCAACGGCAGTTGGGATTGTTACCGACTATCTGGTTTCGCTCGGTATTCCACGAGAAGAGCTTGATCATATCGACACGCTCGTCAACTTCGATTTTGAGCGCTCGACGCCGGCTGGATTTAGGTGCCACGTGTTTGGGGCGCCGGTACCTCCAGGGCATCTTATCGAGGTGGCAGAGGGCCTTCTGGTGGTTGATGAGGCCATGTGCTTTGTCCAAGCGGGTTCGTGGATGAGTGAGCCCGAGCAGCTGGAATATGGCTACGAAATCTGTGCCCGATACCATTTGAATCATTTGTCGACAGACGATTATATCGAGATGGGGCAGAGATATACCGTTGCCGACTTGATTGCCTATTGCAATGAGAACCGATCTCGTCAGGGGGCTATACGCGCGGCCGCCGTGCTCAGGCGCGTGCACGATGGTGCGCGGTCGCCCATGGAGACGGCCACCGCAATCATGGTCGTCGCGAAACGTTCCCAGGGAGGGCTGGGATACGCCAAGATCGAGCTCAACCATCGGGTCGATGTTCCCAGCGAGTTCAAGTATCTCGCTAAGGCCGGGTATTTCGAGATCGACGTATATGCGCCTGCGAGCGGTACGGGGATTGAATACAACGGTTCGGACCATCTTGATAAACAGCGCAGCGCGTCGGATGCGGAGCGTATGACCGTGCTGAGCGCGCTGGGCTTTAGGATGATCGTCCTCACCGGGACTCAGTTTGCCCACCAGCTGCAACTGCACCGGGCGATGAATGCCATCGCGCTCGCTATGGGCCTTAAGTGCGACCGAAGCGAAGCGTTCCAGAAACGTCAAAACGACCTGCGAGAATTTGTGATTCGACACTGGGACGGCGGCCTTTAGGGACGTTCTGGTCCTTCTACGGGGTGCCGTGGGCAGGCTAACCATCACAACATTCGACGTTTTTCGCCAAAAACGGGAAAAGCATCGAATGTTGTGATGGTCTGTGTTGAGGATGGGCTTGGGAAGCCGGTTTTGCTCGAAGCGACCTGTCCTGTCGTACGGGTGTCGGCATGATTCTCCCGTGGGGTATTATGTTTTCTGAAGAATAAAACGCCGCGTGAGGGGAGGGCTGCGTGGACGGGCGCGTGCAACATGACGGCTTTGGCCGCGATATCAACTACCTGCGCATTGCCGTTACCGACAAGTGCAATTTCCGCTGCGTTTACTGCATGCCGGCCGATGGCGTGGCGCCCCGTGCGCATGACGAGCTGCTCAGCGCCGAGGAAATCGCCCGCTTTGTGCGCTTGGTGGCGGGGGAGGGCATTCGCCGCGTACGCCTGACGGGCGGCGAGCCGCTGGTCAGCCGCCGCATCATCCCGCTTATTCGCGACATCCGCGCGATCCCGCAGATCGAGGACATTTCGCTCACCACCAACGGCGCCCTGCTGCCCAAGCTGGCACCGCAGCTCAAAGATGCCGGGCTTAACCGCGTCAACATTTCGCTCGACACGCTCGACCCTACGCTCTTTGGAAAGATCACGCGCTTGGGCCGACTCGAGCAGACCATGGCTGGCATCGACGCGGCGCTGGCTTGGGGCTTTGAGCCCGTTAAGGTCAACTGCGTTGTCGTGCGTCGGCTCAACCAGGATGTGGCAGCCCTCGCGCGGCTCACGCTCGACCGCCCCATCCACCTGCGCTTTATCGAATACATGCCCATCGGCGACGAGCGCACGAGCTCGCATTGCGCTGTGGACCCGCATGCGCCCGCGCTCAATCCCGAGCTGTGGGACGCGAGCGATACCGTGCCGAGCGACGAGCTGCGGGCGCGCATCAATGCCGGGACCGCCGCGGCGGACCTGGGCGAGCTCGAGCCGCTCGACATCAACGACGCTCCTGCCGGCGCGGGCCCTGCGCGCTATTGGCGCTTTCCGGGCGCGGCGGGAACGGTCGGCTTCATTAGCGCCATGTCCAATCATTTTTGTGCGAATTGCAACCGTCTGCGCCTGACGGCCGATGGCAACGTGCGTCCGTGCCTGTTCAGCGATGCCGAGTATTCGGTGCGTGAGGCGCTGCGCCGTGGTGATGATATGCAGGTACTTTCGATTTGGCGCGATGCCGTGGCCCACAAACCGCAGGAACACGCGATAATTGAGGGCACGCAACGATTTATGTCCCAAATCGGAGGATGATCATATGGCCAAGAGCAGGTACGCCGATGCCACCAAGGCCGCTCGCAGGGCCGCGATGTCTGCCCACAAAGTCACGGCTGCGGCGAATGTTGGCAACGCCGATGCGTCCGCACAGCCGTCTGCCAGCGCTGTCGCTGAGCCCGTCCGCGACGCCCGTCGCGACGAGCTGACGCACGTGGACGCCAAGGGCGAGGTGCGCATGGTCGATGTGTCCGACAAGGCCGAGACCCATCGCATCGCTATCGCCGAGGGCACCATCCTCATGCATCCCGAGACGCAGGCCATGGTGCTGCAGGACCGCGCCAAGAAGGGCGACGTGCTTGCCTGCGCGCGCGTGGCGGGCATTATGGCCATCAAGCGCACGAGCGACATCATTCCCATGTGCCATCCGTTGCTCATTACCAAGAGCAAGTGCGACATTGCGCCCATCGCTCCGGCGGGGACGCCGGCCGAGGACGTGCCCGAGGGCTGGGCGCCGGCGCGCGCGGACGGGCAGGTTGGCTTTCACGTGCTGGTTACGGCCGGCGTGACGGGCAAGACGGGTATCGAGATGGAGGCGTTGACCGGCGCGAGCGCCGCGTGCCTGACCATCTATGACATGTGCAAGGCGGTCGATCGCGGCATGGAGATCGTCGACGTGCGCCTGCTGCACAAGGAGGGCGGCCGCTCGGGCGTGTGGGATCGTGCAGAGCGTCAGGCCGCTGCCGTTGAGTCCGTGGCCGCTGACGGTGCCGCACCCACGAGCGCACCCGTCGCCGTCGCGCCCGCAGCTCCGGCCCCGGCCGTCCCCGCGATCGCGTTTATCGGCTACCAGAACTCGGGCAAGACCACGCTTGTTGAGAAGGTCATTGCCGAGCTCACCCGCCGCGGCCTGCGCGTGGGCTCGCTCAAGCATCATGGGCATCATGGCTTTGATATCGACGTGCCCGCTAAGGACACCTGGCGCCATCACCAAGCCGGATCCAAGCACGTGGGCCTCATCTGCGCCACACGCTGGGCGGAGTACGCCGACACGCGCGAGGAGGACGAGATGCCCGCGCGCGAGCTGCTGTCGCGTTACAACGATGTCGATGTGGTGATCATCGAGGGCTACAAGACCGAGGGCTTCGACAACATCGTGGTCGCGCGCTCCGGTGTCGACCGTCTGCGCGGCAAGAGCTCGCTCGACCTGGTCGATGGCCACACGCTGGCCCTTGCCTGCAACGAGGCCCTGGCGCGTCAGGCCTTCGACGCCGGCTTCGCGACCCGAGCCATCAACATCAACGACGCCCGAGCCATCTGCGACCTGATTCAAGATTATCTGGCCTAAAACCTGCCAAATAGGGACAGGTTTTTTGGCAGGTTTTATCTGGGCAAACGTCATTTCCACCACAAAGGGGCCAGGCACCTTTGTGGTGGTTTTTGCTTTGGTAGATGTGTGGGACATGCCTTACAATCTACCAAGTAGTTCATGACGGGCGAAAAACGGAGAGAAGGGGCTTGATGCGTCCTTAATGTTTCATGCGGATAGATTGATTTGACAGACGGTGGCGAATGCCCACCGCCCGTATTCGTATGAAACAAGGAGTCTCCATGCTTGCACCTCTTTTTTCTAAGCCTCAGCCTTCGCTGTCCGTGCAGGCCAAGCGCCTGGTGGCGATGCGCTTTCTCATCTACACTGGTTTTCAGACCAGCTACTTTATCGGCGTCATCGGAACGCTCACCTATGCAGACGATGCCTCGGTCGTGGCGACATCGCTGGCCGTCCTGTTTATGAACGTATTCGTGATCTTGGGATCCTTTGCGGGTGGCGCGGCGCTTGACGCCTGGGGCCCGCGCCGTCATTTCTTGCTGAGCATCGTGGGCACGTTGGCAACCGGCGCGGCGATCCTCGTTTTTGGCAGCGCGACCGGAACAGTCCTTGCCGGCGCGGTGCTCCTGGGCTTCGTGATGGGGTTCGCCCAACCCATCGCCACATCCTATCCGGCGTATCTCACCGACGACCCCGTCGAGCTCAAAGACATCAACTCCGCCATAACCATGTTTTCAAACGTGAGTATCATCGTTGGCCCCACACTGGGCGGCTTTGTCGCGGCGGCTGCGTCGTCGCGCGCGGTGTTCGTGCTCATGATGATCTTTACAGTGTTGGCGCTCGTCGCTGGTTGGGGCTTTAGGCCGCAGACCAGCCATGTCGCCGGGGATGCGGATGCCGATTCGGCAGAGGAAGGGGAGCGTGCGGGACAAAGTCCCGATCCCAACGCATCTTCCCGCGCTACCTTCGCAGCCAGCATCAAGACGGTCTTCACCAACAGCGTCCTCGCCCTGCTGTTCTGCATTATTTTCCTTTCAAACTTTGGCTACGGTGCCTTCGATCCGCTGGAGTCGTTCTTCTACCGCGATGTCCTGGGCGTCGGTGTCGAATGGATGGGCTGGCTCTCGTCGGCCTCGGGCGTGGGCGCGGTGCTGGGCGCCGTCGTTGCGCTCCGTTTGCCGCCGCACCTGGTCAACCTCAAAACGCTGCTCGTGGCGCTTATATCCGTGGGCCTGGGAAGTTTGCTCTACGTGGGAACGCCGTACGTGGGCGTAGCCCTTGTCGGCCAGATTGCCCTGGGCGTGGCCTGGGGCGTCGTCAACCCGCTCCACAACACGATCGTGCAAACGACGGCCCCGCTCGAGCAGCTCGGTCGCGTGAACTCGGTCATGGGCTTTGGCAACATGTTTGCCGGCGTGGCCCCGCTGGCGATTGCCCCCTGGCTGGCGGCGACGTTTGGTGTGCAGCAGACGCTCGTTGGTGCGGGCATGGTCGTGACGGCGGTTCCCGCGGCGTTGCTGCTGTTTGGACGCCGGCATTTTGATCGTTCTGCAAGACAGTAAAAACCATCACAACATTCGATGAAAATCGCGATTTTGCGGAAAAGCGTCGAATGTTGTGATGGTTTCGCCGCGGGTCCGGTCACCACAAGGGGGCCCAGGCACCTTTGTGGTGGTTTTTGCTTTGAGGGGCCGCGCCTGCGCCTTGGTATACCATGTACGCCGTTCACGAATACACCCCACACCGCCGCACAACCCAGAAAGGCCCCCATGGACACCACCTTCAGCCACATCAAAGCCGTGTTTTGCGACATCGACGGCACGCTGCTCACGAGCCAGCACACGGTGTCCCCGCGCACCGTGGCGGCGATCCGCGCCCTGCGCGAGCGCGGCGTGCTCTTTGGCCTGTGCACCGGACGCGACGCCCACGCGACCGAGGCCATGTACGAGCTCTGGGGCATCGAAGGCCTGGTGGACGTGATGGTGGGCTGCGGTGGCGCCGAGGTCATCGACCGTGCGCACGACATCAACGAGCTGAGCTATCCGCTGCCGGGCGAGACCATCGCGCGCATCTGCAAACACATGGCGGACCTTCCGGCAACGCCCGTCTGTCCCCGAGACGGCGTGTTCTACGTGCCCGAGAGCAACGCGTGCGTCGAGCACCTGTCGCGCGTCGACGGCGTGCCCTACAAGGTGGTCGATTTTGCCGAGTTCTTGCGCGAGCCGCAGCCCAAGGTGATGTTTACCATGGCGCCCGAGGTAATGCCGCGGGTGATTGAGCGGGCGTCGACGCTCGCCGACGACACCGTTAAGGCGGCGGCTCTGCAAACCACGCAGCGACTCTACGAGTTCATGGATCCGCGCGTGTCCAAGACGCGCGGCCTTGTGCGCGTGGCGGAGCTCAACGACATGGAGCTCCAGGACATCTGCGTGTTTGGCGATGCGGACAACGATACCTGCATGGTGGCTGACGCCGGCGTGGGCGTGGCCATGGCAAACGGCAGCGACGCCACCCGTGCCGCCGCCGACTTTGTAACCGCGAGCAACGACAAAGACGGCATCGCGATCTTTATCGAGGAGCATCTGCTGTAGCGCCGGGGGAGAACCACCACAAAGGGAGCAGGTACCTTTGTGGTGGCCTCAGACGATTTGGGTGAATTGATACCTAAAATCTGCGCGAAAATTCAAATAACGTTGTCTGAACATTACGCTTCTAACCACCGATGAGTTAAAAATATTCCCATCAATTTGGTAGTCTATTCCTCCCGGTTAATGATCTACCGCTCACGGTCGATTTTCGACCGTTCGCAGGATGCATGCTCTTGAGCAAAATGTTGTGCAAATAAATAAAATGCTATTAAAAAACTGATAACTGGCTTAATTACCAGCAGAAATAGATATTTCATAGCGAATAAACGAAGGTAAATCCGAGCAAATGTCAAGAGAATTGAGAATTCGCTACAAAACTATCGGTATTTTTGCTTAGATGTTCAAACAATCGTTACAATATGTACTATAAGCGTGCGCAATTACAGATTGCGCAGATACGTTTGATAGTGAAAGAGCAAGATCGCGGTCTCTTGGGGAGGAGACATCGATGAAAGCGAATTCAGAAAAAACTAAGCAGAGTAAAAAAGCGACGCGCCGTGTACTGGCAGGCGTTTTGTGCGGAGCCTCCGTTTTGAGCCTGGTGCTGTCGCTCGTCATGCCTCCGATCTCGCAGGCCATTGCCAACGATGATCAGGCAGTTCCTACCGAGGAAACTGTGATGGGGGGTTCCTCAAGTGAGTCTACTGATGTAGACAACACCAACAACGGGGATACCGAAAACCAGAATAGTGACGAGACCGAGGGCGACGAAGCTGGCGACGACGCTCTCGAGACGGCCCCGTTGTCTGATGACACGGAAGCCGAGAGCGCTGCGCAGCCCGCGGATGATGGACAGTCTGTCTATAAGGTCGCTACTGTTGCAAATGAAGGTGAGGTTCCGGGACTTCAAAAAGATGAGGATGGGTACACGCTGCTGACGAGTGACGGAGACCTGACAAAGTACCTTAACGCCCCGACTAAACCCGATAAACTACGTCTTGCGGCTGACATTAGTTCAAGTGAGTCAATCACTATCGAGCAAAACACTACGATCGACCTTGCGAATCACAAGCTTTATTACAGCAACGGTAACGATAGCCAGGGCCAGGACAAGCCTGTTCGTGCATTTATCACAATTTCAAAGGGCCATACGCTAACTGTCAAAGGTGAGGCGAATGACTCGAAGATTGAAACTACCAGTGGTAAACCTGGTCAGCCAGCAGAGATGCAGTTCAATGAGGAAAGTGTTCCACAATCACTTACATACTACGTAACTGAAAGCACGCCTAACGGTTTTGGTACTAGGGAAACGACCTACCAGCACACTGTTGCCAATTTCGGCGCTATCGTTGCATGCAAAACGGGCTATGTAAATCAAGTCATTTCCGTTCAGGAGGGGGGCACGCTCAACCTTGAGGGTGGCATGATCACGACGCCTCGTACCCTGGGCAACGACGGCCACGTTATTTTCTCTCAGGGCGCTGTTTATATTTCTGGCGGTTACGTCACCAACGGCAACGGCGGTGGCTGGGGCGGTGGCCTGTGTGTAACGGGGGCGAACGCCAGCCTCGAAATGACTGATGGCGTGATTGCGGGAAACAAGGCTGCTTCTGGCGGTGGCATCTTTGCTAACAATGGCGCGACACTGGAACTCTCCGGCGGTGTCATCTCGGGCAACGCAACATATGTCAAGGATATCAACAATGGCAAAAACACCTACGACGGCGGCTACGGCGGCGGTGTTTATACCATGGGTGCAACCGCAATCATTAGCGGCTCTGCCTGCATAACTAACAACCGAGCTGACGCTCACATCACTAGTGACCTTAACAACAAAGGTGTCCTCGGTGGCGGCGGCATTGCATCCACGAACGGTGGAGCGCTGACCATGACGGGTGGCTCCGTTACTGCTAATTACTCCTATGAGGCCGGCGGTGGAATCTACGCTGGCTTCTACGGGCAGGGAGTTGAATTCGCCATGTACAGCGGTTTTATTGCTGGCAATATGTCCGATAATGCCGAGGGCGGTGGCCTCCGTATTTCTGGCGGTACTGCCGGCGTTATCGGCGTTAGTAATACGGAAAATTCATCAAACAGGGTTTACATCACCAACAACAAGACCATGACGGGCAGCAACCCTGGCCGCGGTGGCGACTGGGGTGGCGGTGGTGTCTTTGTTCAGGAAGGCGGTACGCTCAACATCGTCAAGACGCTGATCACTAATAATAAGGCCGGTGGCTGGGGCGGTGGCATCGGTGCTTGTCCTACGGGCAAGACAATCGTTTCGTACTCAAAAGGCGCTGCTATCTATGACAATGCTGATAACGTTGATCAAGATAACACTCCTTTGGACTCACCTCATTATTCCGCCGGCGGCAACGGTAAAACTGAAGACAGCAATAATGACTACATTGGTGATCCCTTCAAAAATCACGGCCATAAGGATTTCTTCTTGGTACGCAAGAATGACAGCCAAAATACGGTTGCACTCGTTCTTGGCAAGATGCTCGGCGGCGAATCGGCTGGTTGGCAGGGCACTTGCGACAGAAGTCCGGTTACCATCGACCCAAATGGCGGTGCCGAGGCTAAGTACATGTTCGGTTTGGAGGCCCGTCCGACCCCCTATGCCAAGGATAAGGCGCAAGCAGAGGCTACGACCATCATCAGCGGTAACTACTCCTACACCCACGGTGGCGGCATCATGACCAACGGCGATCTCATCGTCGGCGAAGTCAATGATCTGAGGGTTTACCCGAGCATGAAACTCAACGCCACTAAGGCGCTTGTGGATGCAAAGGGAAACAAGCAAAGCCTTGATGGGCACGCGTACAAGTTTCAGCTGCTGCGCCAGGAGGTTAACGGTACCAAGGCACCTTCTTGGAAAGATGACGGCACATTTGATACGGGCGATTGCAGTGGTGCGGGTGAGGCGACTGTTGATCAATCAAGTGGCAGTATCACCTTCGACTCTGGCAAGGACTATTCTTCAGGGCAATACGTTTTCTATCTCGTTGAGGAACCCATCAGCGGCGAAAACGAATTAGAAACCAAATTCGATAAGACCATTTACAAGATCGTGGTAAAAGTTGGGGACAGGCCATCCGAAACTAAATATCTCATGACGTATCCTATTAATTATTACAAGGTAGAGAGTGTGGCCGTCTTTAAAAAGGCCGAGACGGATGAAGACTTCGTGCAGCTTGATCGCAGTGGTTATTCCTTCGCGCCATCGGAGGATGGAACGGAGGCCACGGTGACTATCGGTAACAGAAGCGACAACCCGACCTTTACCAACAAAATCGTGCCCCCCTTCTCCTGGACTCCTGAGGCGACTAAGGTCGTTGAGGGTGGCGAGATGAAGAAGTTTACACTTCAGCTCGCGACAGACAGCCGCTTTAGAGACACAGACATCATCGGTACTGCCGAGACCACCTCTGGTAAAGATACGAAGCAGACGCTTTCGTTCAAGGACACCACTGATAACAATAAAACGGTTGAGCTCAAGTACTCGCTTTCTGATATCAGGAATAATCCCGGCGACCCGGGTGGCCCTTTCAAGACCTTTACGTACTATGTGCGCGAGAAAACCGACGGTCCGCAGTTCTCGCACTACACGTACGACCAGTCGGTCTATAAGTTCACGGTTGAGCCAACGTATGACACCGAAAAAGGAGAGATCAACTGTAGGGTGACCTATAAGAAGGGAACCGTTGACTCCGCAGGCAATTGGACAGCAGACCCCAAAGCCGAAGAACGGACGTTCACCGACACCTCCATCCCCACCTTCACCAACACCTACTCCACCTCTTTGCCCCTTTCTGGTATGTCGGGCGTCACTCTGACGTACCTTGCCGGCGCGGCGGTGCTTTGCGCTGCTGCGGCCTGGATGCACATTCGTCGCAAGGCGAATGCGAAGGGAGGTAAGCGTCGTGAATAAGAAAGTTTGCTCCTTCCCGATCTTGTTTGCGCTGCTTGCCCTCCTGATCGGCGCCTGCGCGGTTGTGTTCCCCGCTTCCGCGCAGGCCGCGCCGACCTCGACCGGTTCCATCACGGTGAGCGGCACCGTGGCGAGCAGCTACGACGCCTACCAGATCTTTAGCGCTAACGTCGTCGACGGCGACAGCGACGCCAAGACCGCCACCGACCTCGCCTGGGCAAGCGACGCCGTGCGCGACGCCGCGCTGCCCGTGCTGCACAGCGCCGGCATGTCCAATTCCCAGACCACCGCGCAGGGAGCTGCCGAGTGGCTCAACACCGATTCCCACCTTACGAGCGCGCTGAGCGCACAGCTCGCTCGTTCCCTCCAGAGCTCTGGCGCCGTGTCCGTGGCCCTTAACGCGGGCACGACGGCCGAGCTGCCCTGTGGCTACTGGCTCATCGTCGCCGACGACGCCGCCATCGCCCAGAACGAGGCCGGCACCGCGCCGATTATGGCCCTGGTCGGCGGCAGCGCCGTCACCGTCAAGCCCAAGGCGGCGACGCCCAAGGTCGCCAAGCACGTGCTTGAGGACAGCACCGCCGCCTGGCAGAAGGCCGCCGACGCCACGGTCGCCGACGACCTGTACTGGCGCCTCTCTGCCACGGTCCCGGCGGGTCTTACCGCTTACGACACCTATACGGTGCGGTTCGTCGATACCATGAGCGCGGGGCTCGACCCCTCCAAGGTGGCCGCGAGCATGCATGTGTACGTAGCGGCGGGCGCGGACGGCGGCTTTGACGCGGTCCAGACCGGCAAGGACGGCCGCGTCGGCACCGAGCCCGCGAAGGGCTGGACCGACATCACGGCCCAGTGCGCCACCAAGGTAGCGGTCGACGGCAAGACCTTCACCGTGCGCACCGGCGACCTCATCGCCGCGCTCGGCGGGGCCGACGCCTTTACCGCGGGCGCCCGCGTGGTCGCCGTGTACAACGCGCCGCTCAACAGCGCATGCAGCCACGGCATCGCGAAGGGCAACCCCAACGAGGTCTACCTGCGCTACCCGCGCTCTCCCTTTGTCGACCAGTCCGGCGACGCCGGCTTCACCCGCACGTCGAGCGACGATGCGTGCGCCTACACCTGGGATCTCGCGCTCACCAAGCGCGGCAGCGACGGCGACAAGCCGCTTGCCGGGGCGGTCCTGAGCATCGCCGACGACCGCGGCCGTACGCTGGCGGCCGACGGCACGTGGGATGCGGAGGGCAAGGCCACCGTCACCACGGGCGAGGACGGCCGCGTGACCGTCTCGGGCGTGGACTCGGGCAAGCTGGAGATCCGCGAGCTCAAGGCGCCCAAGGGCTACACCGCCTTTGAGGGCACGCGCTCCGTGACGGTCAAGGCCGAGGGCCTGGACGTCGACCAGGTGGCCGCTGCCAAGCCCAAGCTCACCATCACGGCCGAGTCGCCCCTGCGCGCCGACAGCGCGGACGGGTCGACGGGCAGCCTGGAGGCGTCGCTCATCAACACGCCCACCGGCACACCCCCTAGCATTACCACCGGAGGCTTTATGCCCTCGACTGGCGATATGGCAATGTACGCCGCGGCCGCCGCAGCGGTCGCCGGAGCCGCGCTCATCGTGGTCGCGCTCCTGGTCAAGCGGGGAGGTGGCAGCCATAAAGAGTAGCTGGCAGCCCCACAGAGAGCGGGGCGAGACGTAGCGAAGTAGATGCTAAGACACAGACAGACAGATTTAGATCAAATGGAATTCGAGCAGAAAGCAGAGGAAAAGAAGATGAGCATGAGCAAGAACATCGCACGCCTGGCAGTGACAGCAGGCCTCACCGCAGCCCTGAGCTTCGGCGGCGTCATGGCCCCGGTGACCATGGCGTTTGCAGCTGGGAGCGGCTCAACTGTGACGTTCAACGATCCTGATTATGGAGCGTCCACGACCTATAAGGGCATTCAAATCTTTACGGCTACGGTTACGACGACCGCCGAGGGCACGACTGTGAGCAACATCGCGTGGGCCAGCACCGACGTCCAAACTGCTGTCGTAAACGCCATCAAGAAAAAGGATGAATCCTACACTAGCAATAACGCGCAGGATGCCGCTGATTGGCTGAACAAACACAACGCAGGCACCGAGAAGACCGATGCAAGTACTAGAATCAGCAGCGGCCACGTTCTGAACAAGATTGCTGCCGATCTGAAGAACAGCGATGGCTGGGAGACGACGGCTGCGGGTAGCGCGTCCCTTTCTGGTCTTACCGCTGGTTACTGGCTTTTCCTGACCAATAGCGTTGCGGAAGGTTCGAATACCAAATCGAAGGACGTTTTTACCT
The DNA here is from genome assembly GCA_902496455.1 of uncultured Collinsella sp. GTDB lineage: Bacteria > Actinomycetota > Coriobacteriia > Coriobacteriales > Coriobacteriaceae > Collinsella. The sequence goes on along the minus strand of CABVAY010000008.1, from coordinate 31,260 downwards.
CGCCTGTATATGCGGTCGTTGATGGTACGAATAATAAAGTGGTGACTCCCAAGAAGAGCGTCCCTGCCGTCGATAAGAAAATCGTGAGCGCCACGGGCGATCAAGAGCTCGATGCGAGCGACTCCCATGTTGGGCAGGACGTAACGTTCAACCTCTACGGTACTATCGCTGACAACTATGACACGTACGATACGTATTACTATCAGTTCTCCGATCAAATTTCCAAGGGCCTGACGCTGCAGAATGGTGCCCAGGTGTATTTATATGGGAGCAAGGATGCCGCGCAGGCAGATCTTAAGCGCGAGAAGCCGACGTTGAACATAACGAATTCGTTTGATCAGCAAGATGGCGGTGTGGATGAAAGCGGCAACAAGACGACGACTTGGACCTGCAGCAATCTTAAGAGTATGGCGGGTGTTACCTCGAAATCCTGCATTGTCGTCTCCTATAAGGCAAAGATCAACAGCGAGGCCGCCATTGGAGGCAACGCAGGCAACACCAACACCGCTACGCTTACGTACTCAAACAACCCTATGATCAACGAAACCGGCACGACGGTGCCCGATGAGGTCAAGACCTACACCTATGGTCTCAAGCTTAATAAGGTTGACCTTGGCACCGAGGAGCCGCTTAAGGATTCGAATATTAAATTTACTATCAAGGTGAAGTCAGCGGCGGATTCCAACTTGGTGGGGAAATACGTTCAGTCCGATGGAACCCTCGGCGCTGAGTGCAAGCTTTCCGTCACCAACGGTGCTATTACTATCAAGGGCCTTGGTGCGGGAACCTATACGGTTGAGGAGACGGACGCTCCCGCTAATTACGATAAAGTGCAGCCCTTCGATTTCACGATTACGCCAAACAGGGACAACGAGGCTTCAGGCGAAAGCCCGGTTGGAGCCAAGTATGAGATTAATACCAGTCAGAAAGATCAGGTCATCATCGGCACGCCGAACGATTCGAAGGACGACAACAAGCTCGAAGCCAAGGCTGGCACAGTTACAAACAACGACGGCACCTTCAACATCACCGTCGGCGATACCAAGCAGGTTGGCCTCCCGCTCACCGGTCTTAACGGTGTGACCTTCACTTGGATTGCTGGTGGCGCGGTGCTGTGCATCGGCGTGGCTCACCTCATCCGCAGCCGTAAGCGGGCCGGGGAGTCCGAGCAGGAGTAACGCTCGCTCACCCATTCCCTTTGGCAGGTGGGATGTGATGGCCATGAGACTTGCGGACACTTTTCTCGTCCATCCACGTTCTTGCTTTGCCATTCTCTTTTCGGGGCAGACTCCGCACTGGAGTCTGCCCCGTTCTTTTTTGGGATAACGCAGCCAGCCTCCATCGTCCGATGGATCAAGCGTATGAATATCGAACAGATGTTTGCAATTATTGCGTTTACCAGCTGTGGGTGCATGCACTCGCAGTAAAATACCCTTGCGACGCATTCCGTGCGCGGGCGGCCGACGACTCGATCGGAGGTCCCCAAATGCTGAAATTCCTTAACGCGCTCGCCGCCCTCGCGGCGGTGGGCACGTTCGTCATCGCGTTTCTTGACTCGTATGAGGCTCGGTTTAAGGTCCGTAGGCGCACGCGCGGTGCGGACGGTAGAAGGCATTTGCGCCGCAGCAAGCGCAAATAAGAATGCCCGGGGTTAGAGGCCCGGGCATTTAACAACACCGGAAACTGGTCGCCCGCGCTCCAAAGTACTTACGCGGGGTGCGTCGTTTCCTGTAGCTATTGTATCCCGAATCGCCCCGCCGATTCGGGACATTTTGAAAACGCAAACACGTCGGGCAAACCCGGACAATGCGGCCAGGCTCCTCTGGAAGAGGAACCGTGTGGGTAACTATCGAACAAATGTTTGTCAAAATCGCGTTTACCAGCCGTGGGTGCATACACTCGCAGTAAAATGACATTGCGACGCATCCCGTGCGCGGGCGGCCGACGACTCGATCGGAGGTCCCCAAATGCTGAAATTCCTTAACGCGCTCGCCGCCCTCGCGGCGGTGGGCACGTTCGTCATCGCGTTTCTTGACTCGTATGAGGTTCGGTTTAAGGTCCGTAGGCGCACGCGCGGTGCGGACGGCAGAAGGCATTTGCGCCGCAACAAGCGCAAATAAGAATGCCCGGGGGTCGGATCCCGGGCATTTAACAAAAGCTGAAAACTAGGCCGCCCGCGCTCTCGTACACTTACGCGGGGTGCGTCGTTTTCTATTGACATTGTATCCCGAATCGCCCAGCCGATCCGGGACATTTTGAAAACTCAAATGCTGGCTTATCCTCGACTGGACGGTGCAGTCTAACTGCGTTGTCCGGCGCGGAAGCTCGCTAATCGGCTATTATTTGTTTAGACAACCTGAGCTGTAGAGGAGTGACCGGCGATGGTGCAGGGCGCCAAACATATGAAGAGCAATAACGCCGCGGCCAACGGCGGCTCAAGCCCTCAGCCCAAACCTCAACCAAAACCTAAGCGCCGTCGCAAGCGACTGCCGCGGTGGGCTGATCGGCTCATCACCATCGTCATCATCCTTATTGGCGTGGGCCTTATGACCTGGCCGTGGATCTTGGACCGGCTCGAGGCCTCGGGCGTGTTCAACCAGATCAGCACCGTGTCCAGCACCGTGGACGCGCTGTCTGCCGAGGAGCGCGAGCGCATCCTGCTCCAGGCGCGCTCCTTTAACGAGCAGCTGGCGGGCGAGGCCACCGAGCTCCCCGCCGACCAGATCGAGCCCTACGCCCAGCAGCTCATCTTTGACCGCGACCCCATGATGAGCTGGGTCGAGATCCCCTCCATCGACGTGAGCATGCCCATCTACCACGGCACGAGCGAGGAAGTCCTTATGGCGGGCGTCGGCCACCTGGAGGGCACGAGCCTGCCGGTGGGCGGCACCTCGACGCATTGCGTGCTCACCGCGCACTCGGGCATGCGCAACCTGAGCATGTTTGACGACATCCATTCGCTGGAGCCCGGCGACCTGGTGCTGCTGCACACCATGAACAAGACACTCGCCTACAAGATGGTGGACTCCGAGGTGGTGCTGCCTGAGGAGATGGAGTCGCTGACCATCGAGCCCGGCGCCGACAAGGTGACGCTCGTCACCTGCACACCCTACGGCGTGAACGACCATCGCCTGCTGGTGCATTGCGTGCGCACCAAGTACAACAAGAAGGACGTCGACAAGCAAAAGTCGCTGGCCGGCCGCCACTGGGGCAAGCGCGAGTTCGCCGTGCTCATCGTGGTCGTGGCCATTGTGCTGTTGCTGCTGGACATCGTGATCCACGCGGTCCGCAAGCGCCGCAAGGCCAAAGCCTCGGCATAAGACATCGTTCAGAACCACCACAATAGGGACAGGCACTTTTGTGGTGGTCGGGGGCTTCCAAACCATCACAACATTCGATGAAAATTTCGATTTTGACGAAAAGCATCGAATGTTGTGATGCTTTTCGTTGCGGGCGAGACGGTTTTCGCTATGGACGGTGCGGTTTCGCTGTAGAACCGCCGGCCCGCCGCCTGCCAGCCCGCCGCCCTCGTTACGTTTTCGCTGCATTTGGGTAAAGCGCCTGCTCCAAGCCGGCGTTGCCCTGTATACTAGAGCGGTTTAACTGTTATGCAGAAGGGAGCGCCTATGGCACTCAGCGAGAAAGACGTGCGCGGCATCGCCGAGTACGCAAAAATCGCACTGACCGATGACGAGCTCACTCAGATGACGTCCTACATGAACGACGCCGTCCAGATGCTCGAGCCCGTCCTGCAATATGACTTGCCCGACGTGGAGCCCACGTTCCATCCTATCGGAAGCCTGTCCAACGTGATGGGCGATGATCTGCGCGAGCCCGAGCGCGACCTGCCGCTCGACGTTGCGCTCGAAAACGCCGGCAGCGCGCGCGACCGCTACTTCCGCGTGCCGTCCATTTTGGGAGAGGGGGAGAGCGAGTAATGGCGCAGAGCTTCGATTCCCTTACCGCCGCCCAGATCGCCGCGGGCGTTGCCGCCGGCGACTTTACCGCTACCGAGGTGGCCCAGGCCTCCCTTGCCGCCATCGAGGCACGCGAGGGCGGGGTCCAGGCATTCCTGCAGGTGGCGCCCGAGCTTGCGCTCGAGGCTGCTGCGCGCGTGGATGCCGACCGTGCCGCAGGCAAGCCGCTGCCCCCGCTCGCGGGCGTGCCGCTGGCCATTAAGGACAACATGAACCTCGTGGGCACGCGCACCACCTGCGCTTCTCGCATGCTCGAGAACTACCAGAGCGTCTACACCGCCACCTGCGTCCAGCGCATGCTCGATGCCGGCTGCCTGCCCATGGGCAAGGCCAACATGGATGAGTTTGCCTTTGGCAGCTCAACCGAGAGCTCGGCGTTCCACCGCACCAACAACCCCTGGGATACCGAGCGCGTGCCCGGCGGCTCCTCGGGCGGCTCCGCTGCAGCCGTCGCCGCGGGCGAAGTCGCGCTCTCGCTGGGCTCGGACACCGGCGGTTCCATTCGCCAGCCGGCGTCGCTGTGCGGCGTGGTGGGCTTTAAGCCCACGTATGGCGCCGTGAGCCGCTACGGCGTGGTTGCCTTTGGCTCGTCGCTCGACCAGGTGGGCCCCTTTGGCCGCACGGTCGAGGATGTCGCGCTGGCCATGAACGCGCTTACCGGCGCAGGTCACGATCCGTACGACTGCACCAGCCAGGATTGCGCCGTCGACTTTACCGAGCACCTCAACGACAGCATCGAGGGCAAGCGTGTGGGCATTATTCCCGCGTTTATGGAGGCCGAGGGCCTGACGCCCGAGGTCAAGGCCGCTGTTCAGCGCGCCGCCCAGGAGCTGCAGAACCAGGGCGCCGAGCTGGTCGAGGTCGACCTACCGCACCTGGACGCCGCCATCGCCGCCTACTACGTCATCGGCCCTGCCGAGGCGTTCTCCAACCTGGCACGTTTCGACGGCATTCGCTACGGCTATCAGGAGGAGGGCTGCGCCAACCTGTCCGACCAGAGCTCGCTCTCGCGTGCCCACGGCTTTGGCGCCGAGGCCAAGCGCCGTCAGATGCTCGGCGCCTACCTGCTGAGCTCGGGCGTGTACGACAAGTACTACTACGCAGCGCAAAAGGCCCGCACGCTCATCACGCAGGACTACGACGCCGCGTATGCCAAGGTGGACACCATCCTCATGCCCGCCTCGCCGCGCACGGCCTTTAAGTTTGGCGAGATCAGCGACCCCACGCAGATGTACCTCTCCGACCTGTACACCATCTCGCTCAACATTTGCGGCAACGGCGGTATCTCGGTGCCGCTGGGCCTGGGCGAGGACAGCAAGCTGCCCGTTTCTGCCCAGCTGGTTGGTCCGGCCTTTAAGGACCGTCAGCTGCTCACGTTTGCCCGCGCCCTGGAGCGCGGCTTTGCCGATGCCGCCACGGGTGCGCCCGCGCTTTCCGTCGCGCCCGATTTTGCCGGGAAGGGAGGCGAGCTGTAATGAAGGAGCTTTCCGAGGTCCTGCAGGATTGGGAGGCCGTGATCGGCCTGGAGATTCATACCGAGCTCACCGCACTCGATACCAAGATGTTCTGCAACTGCAAGCTCAGCCACGATGACGAGCCCAACGCCAACGTGTGCCCGGTGTGCCTGGGCCTGCCCGGCGCCTTGCCGGTGCCCAACAAGCGCGCCATCGAGAGCATCGTCAAGGCCGGTCTCGCCACCAACTGCGAGATCCAGCGTCACTCGATGTTCTACCGCAAGCACTACTTTTATCCCGATATGGCCAAGAACTTCCAGACCACGCAGGGTCCGGTCGCCTTTGCCATGTACGGTCACTTGGACCTGGACGTGACCGGTCGCGGTGCCGCCGAGCGCCCCGACTGCGCGTTCGGCGAGGCCGAGGCCCAGAGCCTGGCGAGCGCTTCGGCCAACGCCGAGGGCCTGTCCACGTCCATGACGTCGACCATGCGCGAGGGCAATCAGCGCGCCGGCCATCTGGCTAGCTATGATGCGTCCAACCTGCAGATGCCCGAGCGTCGCGAGGACGGTTCCTACACGGTGCCCATCCGCATCCTGCGCATCCATATGGAGGAGGACGCCGCCAAGATGGTCCACGTGGGCGGCGCCGAGGGCCGCATTACCGCCGCGGCCGAGTCGCTCGTCGACTACAACCGCTGCGGCACGCCTTTGATTGAGCTCGTGACTGAGCCCGACCTGCGCACGCCCGAGGAGGCTCGCCTGTTTATGGAAAAGCTCCGTCGCATCTTTGTGACGCTGGGCATTTCGGACTGCTCCATGGAGAAAGGTTCCATGCGCTGCGACGGTAATGTGTCGCTGCGCCGCCGTGGCGAGACCAAGCTGGGCACCAAGACCGAGCTTAAGAACCTTAACTCGTTTAAGAGTCTGCATGACGGCCTTGCCTACGAGATTTGCCGCCAGGCCGAGGTGCTCGAGGAGGGTGGCATTATCTACCAGGAGACCCGTCACTGGGAGCCCAGCCGCAAGCGCACCGTTGTTATGCGTGTGAAGGAAACGGCCGACGACTATCGCCTGTTCCCCGATCCCGACCTAGCGCCGTTCGATCTGGACGACGAGTTCATCGACCGCTGCCGTGGCGAGATCCCCGAGCTGCCCGATGCCAAGCGCGCCCGTTTTGAGACCGACTTTGGCATTAAGACGGCCGATGCCGAGCAAATCGCTGGCGACCCCGAGTTTGCCGAGTTCTTTGAGGCGGCCGCTGCCGGTATGGCTGGCAAGGAGGCCCAGACGGTCGCAAACCTGCTGGTGAACGAGATGATCGCCTACCTTAAGGGCGCGGGGGTCTCGCTGGCCGAGTCCGGCATCGCGCCGGCTCAGGTGGCAGCGCTGGCCAAGCTGCTGGCGACCGATGCCATCAGCTCCAACCAGGCGCACGAGGTCTTTGAGGCCATGGCCCAGACCGGCGACGACCCCAACAAGATCGTCGACGAGCGCGGCATGCGTCAGGTGAGCGATGCTGGCGTGCTGCAGCCGATCGTGGACGAGGTGCTGGCAAACTGTGCCGATCAGGCGCAGCAGTATCGTGACGGCAACCAGAAGGTCATCGGCTTTTTGGTGGGCCAGTGCATGAAGGCGAGCCGCGGCAAGGGCAACCCGAAGCTCTTCAACGAGTTGCTGAGAACGTCGCTCTCGTAAGCGGGAACCCGGGGCTCCCGGGTTCTGCAGCGACTCGGCCGTTCGGGTCAGGTGGGGCTGAATGGAATAGAGTGAATGGGCGTGCCGTCGGCACGCCCATTGTTTTGTGGATGTGGCGCAGGTACGGTCCCTTGGTCACATCGCGCCCCAAGATTTCCAAAAAGTTAACCTTTGTTGACCTTAATAGTTAGATAAACTAAACTATTTTCCAAAAGTGTGCTCGAGCAAACTTGTTTACTCGGGTGCTGAGGCACCGTGCCGCGTCCAATGCGGCAAAAGGGAGAAGCAACATGAAGAAGTCGACGTTCAATACCCTGCTTGTCGGTGGCGGTTTTCTGCTTGGCACGGCCGGCATCAAGCTGCTTACCAGCGCTCCGGTCAAGAATGCCTGCGTACAGGGTATCGCGTGCGGCATGCGCATCAAGAACGGCTACCAGGACATGGTCGAGCAGGCCAAGGCTAATGTCGACGACATGGTTGCCGAGGCTGCCTACATCACCCAGAGCGAGGCCGCTGCTGACGAGGCAGCCGAGTAACGCTCCCAGGCACAAACTATGAGATTCTCGATTATTAGCGAGATCCCCGGCAGGACCCGTCTTCAAATGGCGGGTCCTGTGCCAGAGAGCGATCTCGATGCACTTCTTAAGCTCAGCGGCGATATCGATGGCGTGCACAAGGTGCGCGTGTATGGCCGCATTGGCCAGATGGCGCTGGAGTACGACGAGCCGCGCCGCGCGAGCGTGCTCGACGCCTTGGGTGCACTCGATGTTCAAGCTATCGCCGATGCCAAGTCGGGCTACGTGATGCAACTCGAGCCGCGCAAGCATAAACTCGTTATGGACCTGGCGACACTCGTCGGTGCCCATTACGCACGTCGCTGGTTCTTGCCGACGCCTCTGCGTGCGGTGTTTGTCGTGGTCGGTTACATGGCATTTTTGCGCGCCGCCCTCCGTGAGCTCGCGCAGCCGCGCCTGACCGTTCCCGTGCTCGACGCTTCGGCCATCGGCATCTCGTTCGTCAAGCGCGACGTCGACACCGCGGGTCAGACGATGTTCCTGCTCAACGTGGGCGAGCTGCTTGAGGACTACACCCGCGCCATGAGCGAAAACGAGCTCATCAACTCGCTGCTCGATGTGCCCGACAAGGCGCAAAAGGTCGTCGGCGACACTGAGGTAAGCGTTGCCGCCACCGAGCTTGAACCCGGCGATTTGGTCGCCGTGCGCACCGGCATGTCTATCTGTATCGACGGCGTGGTCGAGCAGGGGAGCGCTATGGTCAACCAGGCGACCCTGACCGGCGAACCGCTGGCCGTCGAGCGCAGCGTGGGCGACGACGTGTTCGCCGGCACCGTTGTGGAAGATGGCAGCATCTTGGTGCGTGTGCGCGCCAACACGGCTCAGACCAAGCTCCGCTCGATCGTCTCGCTCGTGCAGACGGCCGACTCGCTCAAGTCCGAGGGTCAGTCGCACATGGAGGACCTTGCCAACAAGATCGTCCCGTGGAACTTCCTGCTCGCGGGCCTGGTTGCGCTTACCACCCACAGCCTCATCAAGACCTCAGCGGCACTGATGGTCGACTACTCGTGCGCACTCAAACTCACGGGTTCCGTCGCCGTCATGACTGCCATGAGCGACGCTGCCAAGATGGGCGTCATGGTCAAGGGCGCCAAGTACTTTGAGTCGTTTGCCAAGGCCGACACCATTGTGTTTGATAAGACCGGCACGCTCACCGAGGCGCAGCCGCGTCTTGCCTGCGTACTCACCACCGATGGCTGGAGCGAGGACGAGATCCTGCGCCTTTCCGCTTGCTTGGAGGAGCATTTCCCGCATCCGGTGGCGCGTGCCGTGGTCAACGCTGCTCACGAGCGTGGGCTCGAGCACCGCGAGCGCCATGCTGCCGTCGAGTACATCGTGGCACACGGCATCGCTTCGTCCATCGAAGGACGTCGCGCGATTATCGGCTCGGCACACTTTGTGTTTGAGGATGAGGGCGCGCAGCTCGAGTCCGACATAAAGGAGCGCATCGAGTCCCAGATGCAGGGCCTGTCGCCGCTGTATCTGGCGGTCGACGGCACCGTTGTGGGCGTGCTCGGTATCGAGGACCCGCTTAAGCCCGGGGTCCGCGAGGCCATCGCCGACTTGCACGCGTTGGGCGTTAAGCACGTGGTCATGCTCACGGGCGACTCGGAGCGCACGGCCGAGCGCATTGCTCGCGAGGCAGGTGTCGACGAGTTTAAGGCCGAGCTGCTGCCCGAGGACAAGTACGCCTATGTGGAGCGCATTAAGGGCGAGGGGCGCCACGTTGCCATGGTGGGCGACGGCGTCAACGACTCACCGGCGCTGGGCCTGGCCGATGTGGGTCTGGCCATGGGCGGCGGAAGCGACATCGCCAAGGAGGTCGCCGATATCATCCTGACGGATACAGATCTGGCCGCGATCGTGCGCCTGCGCCGCATGAGCCAGGGGCTTATCGACCGTCTGACGAGTTCGTATTCCAAGGTGATGCTCACCAACTCGGCGCTGTTGGCATTGGGTATTACCGGCATGATTACTCCGCAGGCGTCGTCGCTGCTGCACAACGGCTCAACGATCGCCTACAGCCTGGGCAACGCAAAGGCTTACCTGCGCTAGCGTTTTTACTTAAGTTTTTGGCCTGCATTTGGGCGGTGTTGCAGCCGCCAGAATGCAGGCCTTTTGCGTTTGACCATGTGCTAGCAGAAATATATAGTTGTGCTAGCTTAGATAGCAAAAGTCGAAGGTGAGGTTGAGATGGGTACTGTTAGCGGCATGGCGCAGGTGAACGTTCGCGTGGATCGCCAGGTCAAGAACCGTGCCGAGGAGGCGCTGCGGCTTTCGGGCGGGTCGCTGCCCGAGCTCATCAAAAAGGTGGTGGCCAAGGTCGCGCAGGGTGGCGGGCAGTGCGAGGAAGTGCTTGCGGCCGTCGACGACCGGCAGCAGGCCGTCGCGCCCGATACTCCGTTCGCCGCGTCGTGGGCAGCGGCAGACCGGCTTTATGCAGATATGGGCATCGCTGCGTCGCCTGTATCCGACGATCGCGATTGGGACACAATCTATTCCGAAGCCATGGACGAGCGCTATCGCCAAAAGGGGATGATCCTGTGAGCGGGGCTCCCCTCAAAATAATGGTGGATGCCAACGTATGGGTCGATTCGTTTTGCGCCGACCATGCCGAGTCGCTTGCCGCACGCGCGTTTATTGGGCAGGCGACGGAGGCGGGGGCATTGCTGTTCTTTCCGGTGCATATCGCCAAGGACGTGCTGTACGTTGTCCAACACGAACTGAAGCGCAGCGTTCTTGCCAGCGGGGGAGCGCTCGACGAGGCATCTGCCCGTGCAATTGGCGATGCGGCGTTGGCGTTTGTTCGGAACATGACCGAAAACGCCACGGCCGTGGGTGCAGATGCGTCGGACCTTTGGCTGGCCGACAAATACTTAGCGCTCCATCGCGATTACGAGGACAACTTGGTGCTCGCCGCATGCAAGCGCGCACAGGTTGATTACTTGGTAACTAATGATCGCAAACTGCTCGAACATGCCGATCTTGCAGCAAAGACCCCGCGCCAAATGATGCCGATTCTTGCTTTGGCGGAACGTGGCGGCGCGGCTATTGGTTGATGCGAACTGTTTGCGGGCCTCTTGGACGACGATGCGCCAAGGGACCCGCGTCTGCTATTTACAAAAGCTCGGCCTTAATGGCGGGACTTTCTGCGAGAAGCTCGGCTGCCTTTTCGTCGGAGCTGCCGAGTGCTGCCAGGCTGCGGTAGAGCCACTCGTTGACCTGGGTGTTCTTGACGCCTGCGGTCTGCATAAGGGCGCCTACCTCGTGGATTGCTGCGAGCAGATGGGCCTTGGGACCCGCGAGCTCGACCTCGATGTCGTGGTAGGCGGCCACGCCGCGGTTCTCGCTCACGTGGTCGATAAAGCCCTCGACGGTCTCAAGCTGCTGGGCGAGAGCTGCATCATCGTCAGCGTCCAGCGCGGCCAGCGCGTTCGATACCGTGAGGGCGGGATGTCCGCAGGGGACAAAGCCTTCGATGACATCCATAGCTTCGGTAATGGTTGAGCCCAGGCCTGCGAGGGCATTGACGAGTTGCTGCTTGGTATCCATAACGGTCCTTTCGACGGGTCAATTTTGCTTGGCGAAAATATACGTGACGCAATCGGTAGCAAAAGTGCGAAGCGCGGCGCACATTGGGGTCTTCACAGCTCGTGCATAGAACAGCTGTCCGCTTTCAGAACGTGGTAAGATAACACTCCACAAGCGGGGCTCGCCCTGCATGTTCCTTGAAAAGTCGACGGGCATCGGGTACTCGTACCCGATGCCATCCAGACTTTCCCGACATTCGGGGGCGACTGGTTTCGACACGATAGCTCTGAGAGAGGAAGCAAGCCGAGGTCTCCTCGCCTCGTTAAACAGGGGTACCGTCAAATTGAATTGACAACAACTCTTCTTTTGAGCCTATGGCTCTCGCTGCTTAATTTATAGCGGCGCGTCAACCCGGTGATTTCCCCGACACCGGCGCGACGTCATTTTAGGGGAATGCTCCTGCGCACGTAATCGGTATGGCGCAGGCTAAGACCGAACCGGTTAGGACGCCGCGAGCGTGTCGCTGCGCGCAAAGCGTCCGAGACTAAACCAGCGACTGAGCTTGGAGATGCCAATCAGGGGGCCTTCGTGGACCGGAGTTCGATTCTCCGCGCCTCCACCAATAGTTACAAGCAGGTAGGTAAACGCACCTACCTGCTTTTTTATTACATATTGATACCGCGGAGAATCGAACTCTGTGCAGGGCGCGGGCGTAAAGAAAACGCGTAAGCGTTTTTAGCCCGCGGGCGAGGACGCCGGCAGGCGGCCGAAGCCGGTGCGTATTTGCGAAGCAAATACGCGGATTCTCCGCGCAAACTATCAGCCCAATATGGATGCGATGTTTATCGAATCTCAGCCCGCCGTGCCCCACATCAGTGAATCCCCCCCCGTACCGCGGAGAATCGAACTCCATGCAGGGCGCGGGCGTAAAGAAAACGCCTTGGCAACGCAGGCCGGGACACGCTTTCCCAATGGCAGCCCAGGCGGAAAGCGCGTCCCGGAATCCACGCTCAGACTGGGATATAGTTTCCGGATGATGCCTCTAGCGGAAACTACGACCCGGAATCTAAGCTCGGAATGGGATTCATTTTCCGGATAGCGCCTCAAGCGGAAACTGCGACCCGGAATTTGTTCTGAGACTGGGACGCGCTTTCCCGTCGACCGCCCCGTCCTTCTCAACTCCAAAACCTGCGCGCTCTCCTTCGCAAAACTGGGTAGAAGAAAGCCAAAACGCAATCGCAGGAGGTCAACATGACTGCAGAAGATAAGGCAAAGAACGCCGGCAAGGTCGCGCTCGTCTTGGAGGGCGGCAGCTTCCGCGGGCAATTTACCGCAGGCGTGCTCGACGTTCTCATGGAGGCCGGCGTCGAGATTCCGGCTGTCTACGGTGTGTCGGCCGGCGCCCTCAATGGCGTGAACTACAAGTCGCACCAGATCGGCCGTGCCAACCGCATCAACCTGGCTTTCTGCAACGACAACCGCTTCATGGGCGCCGCGTCGTTTGCGTCCACGGGCTCTATTGTGGGTTACGACTTTATCTTCAACGATGTCCAGGACCGCCTGGATCCCTTTGACAACGAGACGTTCAACGCGAGCCCCATCGAGATGTACGCCGTCGCGACGGACATGCTCTTTGGAACCGCCACGTACCTCCCGGTCAAAAGCGCCGTGCTCGATCTCGACGCTGTGCGCGCATCGACCTCTTTGCCGCTGGTGACGCCGCCGGTCGAGATTGACGGGCACAAATACGTCGACGGCGGCGTGGCCGATTCGGTCCCCATCGAGCATGTGCTCGAGGAGGCGGGCTTCGATCGCGCGGTCGTCATCGTCACGCAGGACCGCTCGTACGAGAAAAAGCCCTACGAGTTTATGCCCGCCGCGCGTGCGCGCTATGCCGACTACCCCTATCTGCTCGAGGCTATCGAGACGCGCCACGACCGCTACAACATGCAGCGCATGCACCTGTGGAAGTATGAGCGCGAGGGCCGTGCGTTGGTCGTCGCTCCGCAAAAGCCGGTCGAGGTCGGCCATGTCGAGCACGATTCGGCAAAGCTTTTGGACCTGTATATCCAGGGCCGTCAGGAGGCAAAGCGCCTGCTCGCGGAAATCCAAGAGTTCGTTGAGCGCTAGCGACGGCGAACCCTCAAAAAAAATGACAACAGCTAAAGAGCTGGAAAATCACGGCTCGTGGATGACATGTGCAGAAACTCTGGTCGGAGTCAAAATACCTGTTGACTCGGGAGACGAGCGGGGTAATATGGACGGGTTACTTGCAGAGCCCCGTGAATCTCTGTAACAACACGTACTGTACATGGAGGAGTCTAAGTGATTTCGAAATCGACTCACTACGCCAAGCAGGGCGAGGTCCAGCGCAACTGGGTTCTCGTCGACGCCGATGGTGCTGTCCTGGGCCGTCTTGCCACCCAGATCGCAATGATCCTGCGCGGTAAGAATAAGCCCCAGTTCACGCCCAACAGCGACTGCGGCGACTTCGTTGTCGTCATCAACGCCGATAAGGTCCAGCTTACCGGTAACAAGGCCGACACGAAGACCTATTATCGCCACAGCGGCTACAACGGCGGCCTCAAGGCTGAGAGCTTCCGCCAGGCTATGGAGAAGCACCCGGAGAAGGTCATCGAGCGCGCCGTTCGCGGCATGCTGCCCAAGACCACCCTCGGCCGTGCCCAGATGACCAAGCTTAAGGTCTATGCTGGTGCCGAGCATCCGCACGCTGCCCAGAACCCCACGAAGATTAAGCTGGAGGCTTAAAGATGGCTGAGAACACCGTTGTCTACCAGGGTACCGGCCGTCGTAAGAACGCCGTCGCCCGCGTCCGTCTCGTCCCCGGCACCGGCAAGGTGACCATCAACAAGCGTGACGCCGAGCAGTATTTCGGCCGTCATCAGCTCGTTGAGAACGCCCTTGCTCCCTTCAAGGTGACCGACACCGCCGGTCAGTTCGACGTTATCGCTCTGTGCGATGGCGGCGGCATCTCCGGTCAGTCCGGCGCTCTGCGCCTGGGCATCGCTCGCGCTCTTCTGAACGCTGGCGACTACCGTGCTGACCTCAAGAAGGCCGGTTTCCTTACGCGCGATGCTCGCGTGGTCGAGCGCAAGAAGTACGGCCTCAAGAAGGCCCGCCGCGCTCCCCAGTTCTCCAAGCGCTAAGGTTTTATCTCCTTTCGAGATACAATGTACAAGCGGGGCCTACCGATTGCTCGGTGGGTCCCGCTTTTCTTTTCGACTAGGGTGGGCGGCTTCGTTTTGCCCACTTGGGAAGGAGCGATCCTATGCCCCAGAACATCTTCGGTACCGACGGCGTCCGTGGCGTCGCCAACGCCGATCTTTCGTGCGACCTCGCGTTTCGCCTGGGTCGCGCGGCGACCAAGTTTCTTGGTCCGGACATCTGCATCGGCCGTGACACGCGCCTTTCGGGCACCATGCTCGAGAGCGCTCTGACCGCCGGCATTATGGCCGAGGGCGGCCGTCCGCATTGCTGCGGCGTTATCCCCACGCCCGCCGTGGCGCTGCTCACTGTTCAGAACGAGCTCGATGGCGGCATTGTCATCTCCGCTTCGCATAATCCGCCGGAGTTCAACGGCATCAAGTTCTTTAGCCGCAAGGGCATGAAGCTTCCCGATGCTGTCGAGGAAGAGATCAGTGCCTGGGTCATGTCCGAGGAAGCCATGGCTGCCGACACGCTGCCGACCGGCGCTGGTGTGGGCCATATCATCAAGATGAAGGACGCCCGCAAGGCATACGTCGACCACGCTATCAGCACCCTCGACGGCCTTAGGCTCGACGGCCTGGTCGTTGCCGTCGACTGCGGCCACGGTGCGTCCTGCCAGACCACGCCCGCCGCGCTGCAGCGCCTGGGCGCCACGGTCCACGCCATCAATACCGATTACTGCGGTACCGACATTAACGTCGAGTGCGGCTCCACCCATCTTGAGCCCCTGCGCGAACTCGTGCTGCGCACCCATGCCGACATCGGCCTGGCCCACGACGGCGACGCCGATCGCGTGCTGTTCGTGGACAGCGAGGGCAACGAGATCGATGGCGACTACATTCTTGCTATCTGCGGCTCCGACCTGGCTGCTCGCGGCAAGCTCGCCAACTCCGAGATCGTCTCGAC
This sequence comes from uncultured Collinsella sp., assembly GCA_902496455.1. Lineage (GTDB taxonomy): Bacteria > Actinomycetota > Coriobacteriia > Coriobacteriales > Coriobacteriaceae > Collinsella. The sequence goes on along the minus strand of CABVAY010000008.1, from coordinate 15,892 downwards.
CGTTATGTGCAACCTGGGCTTCTCCATTGCCATGAAGGAGCAGGGCTTTGAGATGGTCCAGACCGCTGTGGGCGACCGCTATGTTCTCGAGCGCATGCTCGAGGACGGCGCCGTCATCGGCGGCGAGCAGTCCGGCCACATCATCTTCCTGGAGCACAACACCACCGGCGACGGCTTGGTGACAGCCCTGCAGCTTCTGGCTGTGCTCAAGCGCACCGGCCGCACCCTCACCGACCTTGCCGGCATCATGAAGAAGTACCCGCAGGTACTCGTCAACGTGCATTCCGATAACAAGGCTGGTCTGGACGATTGCCAGCCTATCTGGGATGCCGTCGCTGCTGCCGAGAAGGAGCTTGACGGCCGCGGCCGCATTCTGGTGCGCCCGAGCGGTACCGAGCCGCTGGTCCGCGTGATGGCCGAGGCCGAGACGCACGAGCTGACCCAGCGCGTTGTCGACGACATCGTCGAGGTTGTCAAGCGCGAACTTCCCTAATGGTCAAAAACCGTTGCCAAGTGGTAAACTGTTAAGGTTATTTTGATTGATTGGTATGTCCGAGGGGGAGCATGTTCACTAAAGTCCTAAGGTCTTTTGGTATGCGTGGTCGAGTCCTTACGCTGGATGCTCCCATCTCGGGCGACGTCATTCCGCTTTCCGAGGTAAACGACCAGACGTTTGCCACCGGCCTTTTGGGCCAGGGCGTGGCGATTCAGCCCACCGGAACGCGTGTGATTGCACCGGCTGACGCCAAGGTCGAGGCCATTTTTCCCACGGGACACGCCGTTGCGCTTAACACGGTCGATGGCTTGGACGTGCTCATCCACGTTGGTTTGGACACTGTTCAGCTCGAGGGCAAGCACTTTACCGTACATGCGCAAGTGGGTGACATCGTCCATAAGGGCGATGTACTCATTGAGTTCGATCGCGAGGCAATTGCTGCCGAGGGCTACGATGTAACGGTTCCCATCTTGGTGTGCAACTCCGTTGAGTTCTCGAGCATCAAGGGCTCCGTTGGCGTGCATGTCGAAGAGATGGACCAGCTCATCGTTGCTCGCGAGCGCTAGCAAGTGCACGTGGCCATTAGCCTACAATTCAAACACGTTTACGGAGGGCGCCCTTGAAAGAGGACGCCCTCCGTGGCAAGATGGGAAACGTCCGAGGCTAAACAGCTTCGGGTCACCGTGGACGGGCAGGGGCCTCGACGCGGCTAGACACGAGACACATACATTACGCGACCTCGCCCTGGTGGCCGCACACGTTGGTTGCGGCCGACGCGGGCCGCGGGCAAGTGCTTGTAAGGGAGCCTTGCCTCTCTTGTACGAGAAAGGACGCGTAATGAAGATCATTAAAGCTAAAGACTACGAGGATATGAGCCGCAAGGCCGCCAATATCATCTCGGCCCAGGTTATCCTCAAGCCCGACTGTGTGCTGGGTCTTGCCACCGGCTCCACCCCGATCGGTGCCTACAAGCAGCTCGCTGCTTGGTACGCGAAGGGCGACGTCGACTTTGCCGAGGTCAGCACCTACAACCTGGACGAGTATCGCGGCCTTTCGCACGACGATCCCCAGAGCTATCACTACTTCATGCGTGAGAACTTCTTCGATCACATCAACATCGACCTGAACAACACGCATGTGCCCGATGGTTCCAACCCCGACGCCGCCGCTGCCTGCTCTGAGTACGACAAGATCGTCGCCGACGCCGGTTACCCGGATCTGCAGCTGCTCGGCATCGGCAACAACGGCCACATCGGCTTCAACGAGCCCGATGACCACTTCTCCAAGGGTACGCACTGCGTCGACCTCACTGAGAGCACCATTCAGGCCAACAGCCGCCTGTTCGACAGCATCGACGATGTTCCCCGTCAGGCCTACACCATGGGTACCCAGACCATCATGTATGCCCGCATGATCCTGGTCGTCGCCAACGGCGAGGCCAAGGCTCAGGCCGTGCATGACATGTGCTATGGTCCGGTTACGCCCGAGTGCCCGGCTTCGATCCTGCAGCTGCACACCAACTGCGTTGTCGTTGCCGACGAGGCCGCTCTTTCGCTCTGCGAGTAGCGCGAATCCTGCGGCTCGACATAACCTTGCCTAAGGCCTCCGCTTTGCGGGGGCCTTTTTGCTATCCCTTTCCGCCCGCTTGACCAAAATCTTGGCGCAAGCTTGACGAATGCCGGATGCCCAACAGCTTGATTCATTCCATACCAGATTCTATGCGAAAATGCCACTAGAAGGTCGTAGACGGTAGCGGGTGCTAGGCGAGTTGAATGACATGGCTGAACCTTGTTCATCTGCGTTACACTGCCGCTTAGATGGGACAAGCTGACAAGCTCATTTACCTGCTTAAAGACCGATTAGTCGGGGGATTAATAACAATCGGCCCTCGCTGTACAAAAACTTGCCGCTTGCGTACCAAAAGACAACCTAAAACACAAGGTCGCTCTATTCATAGCGCGGCTTGTATGGTCTTGCGGCTACAGTGTCCATACGGTCGAGTTGAGGAGCGGGCATGGTAAACGATTTGAGCGGTATAGACGACCTCGAGCTGATGCCGCTGGGCGGAGGCTATATGGTGCGACGCGAACGCTTGATGAATGAGCTTATCGCCAAGGGCCGAAAGGCCGGCATCGTGGTTCTTTATGCGCCCGACGGGTTTGGGAAGACCTCGGTGCTGCTGCAGTACACCCATGAGGTTAAATGCGACCCGACGCGAGGCCCCGTGCGGATTATCGAGGCCGATCGCGCTATTGGACGCGAGGTGTTTATGCAGCTCGAGGTGGTTACCGAAGAACTCAAAGACAAACCGCACTCTCTTATCGCGATTGATAATGTGCCAAACCTCGATCAGCACGATACCGAAGACCTCATCGACAGGATTCGCGGCCTGCGCGCTATGGGGGTAGGGGTCTTTATCTCCTGCCGTCCTTCAAATCGTCAGCTGATTCATGGGCTGGGCGATTCGGTTAAGATCAATGCGCAGATGCTCAAGGTGCATGCCTATGAGTATTCGGCGTGGGCATCGGCGTTTTCGATCAGCACATCGCTCGACTTCTATCAGCTCACGCAGGGCGTGCCCGAGCTGGTTTCGGCATTGCAGACGGGTCTGTATGGCCAAGGCGACGTAGCCGGTCTGCTCGAAAACGAGATTGTCAACGTATATGGCGCGGCACTTGCCGATCTGGCTTCGCTCGACAATAATGCGCTGTTTTGCGTGGCATGTCTCATGGTTTTGATGGGTGAGGGCAATATCGCAGAACTCGAGGCCTGTGGGGTGAGGCTGTCGATGGTCGACCAGTCCTATTTTGTGCGCGACTACCCGATCTTTGGCTTGGATCCCGCCGAGCGGAGTTTTACGTGTCTGGGCACGGAGGATAACGGACGCTTGCGCTTGCGTAAGTTGGTGGCCGAGGTCCGCCCCGAACTTGTTCCGAGGGCGGCCCGGATTTTGCTTAAGGCGGGCCGATGCGATGCGGCGATGGGCCTGGCGGACGCCTTTTTGGACCGTGAAGCGGTCCTTGAACTTGCTGGGCAGTATGGGGTTGATCTGGCTCTGACGGGGCACGGGGCCGATATCTGCCGAGCGGCGCTGGGCACGATCGATGCCGACGATCCGGCTCCAGAGCCAACGCCTGCCGAAGCGCTTGGCGTATATCTGGCAGCGGTCAGCGTGTCCAATACAAAGCTCGCTCGCTATATGGCATCGGTCGTCGAACGCGGGGGCGAACGGGCGGCCTGCGAAATAGACCCTGTTTCATGGAGGGTGGCCCAGACACTGACGGCTGTTTGCTATGGGGACAACGGGCTTGGGCTTCCTACGAACCTGGCCGTGCCAGAAATAGAGACGTCCCATACCGCACTCGATATGTTGTCTGCGCATATCGAGGCCAAACGCTGTCTGACCGAGCGGGGAAATGACGGCGGCGTTCTACAACAGCTCAAAACGAGCAAGGCCTACGACTGCGAGCTCGACATCGCGGGGATTGTTATACGGGCCGATAGCATGCTGGTGGAGCTCTTTGACGGGTCGTTTGCGGGAACCGACGAGCGCGACGACGAGATGACGGTGGTGCGGGAGGCGCTCGACGTACGTGGGCTTAAGGCGATGGCTATCTGGGTGCGCATGGTGTTGGCGGCACGGCGGCTCCTTTCCGGCTTGCCGGTAACCGACGACGCGGCGTTCAACGAGCTCGATCGTTTTGCCGTGCGCATGCGCGACAACCAGATTCAGCTGTTTGGGCTGTTGCTAGAAGGCTGGCAGTCGCTGGCAGAGGGACGGCCGGTTAATGCAAAGTTCCGTGCGGTCCAAGTGCTCAAACTTGCCGAGGAGTCGATTGCGTACATGCGCGATAACGCATTGCTGCTGGAGTGCGCGGCATATCTGCGTAACACCTCGATGGTTTCGGTGCGCGAGGAAGCGGAGTTGCTCGATATAAGCCAGACGCAGGTTGGTGGAGCGGAGGCCTGGATGGTGGCGCTGCATTTGGCCTGTGCGGGCCGAGACAGTGATCTTGCGGCCTGGATGTCCATGAATCGTGCGGGGATTCTAGAGCCATCGTATCGGCTCTTTGCGCGCCTTGCCATGCATTGTCTGGGCGAGCCGGCGGGCAGGATACGCAAGAAGCTTCCCGTGCGCGAGCTGTCGCGGTACTCGCTGCGCGACGATTTGGAAGGAGAGGGCGAGCGCCTGTTCCAGGCCGGCGAGGTTGAAGCCGTTGATACCATCGACCATATCGAGATTCGCATGTTTGGTGCGTTTCGCGCCGAGCGCGATGGGTTTCCCATCACGGATAAAATGTGGCGTCGCAAGAAGGCGGCGACGCTTGCCGAGCGGCTTGCGCTGGGCATGGATGCGCTCGTCGATCGTGAGACGCTGGCCATGGAGCTGTGGCCCCATGCCGAGTTTAATAGCGCCCGCAACAACCTGTACTCGACGATATCGCGCTTGCGGTCGGCTTTGGGACCGACGCCGGATGACAAGTCGTGCGTGCTCATCCAAAATGAATGCATTGGGCTCAACGGCGACTACGTCAAGACCGATGTACGGCTGTTTGACCAGATAAGCCGCGAGGTTTTGGGAAATCGCACGGGTGCGCGCGGGCCCCATTTAGTTGAGCTGTGCCTTAAGATTGAGCAGCTTTATGCCGGACCGCTGTATGTTCCCAATGGCTGTAATCCCACCTACTTTTTGCGCATGCGGCGCATTATGCAGTCAAAGTACATCGATTGCATGATTAAGGGAGCAAATGCCGCTCTAGAAGAAAACGATCTGCAGTCGGCGATTTGGCTGGCGGAGTCGGGGCTTCGGCAGGAAACGGCGCGCGAGGATATGGTGCGCTGTGCTATGCGCGTCTACAGTGCGGCGGGGCGGCGGCGCGATATCGTCGAGCTGTACAGCGGGCATATGCACCATCTGAGGGAGCAGGTCAATGGCGTGCCCGAGCCCGAGACGCGGCGCCTATACGAGCGCTTGGTGGAGGGGCGGCTCAATCGCGTGCTGGTCGAGCGATAAAAAACGGGCGCCCGAAGTACTTGGGCACCCGTAAGCTTGCTATGTGTTGGATCGCCGGATCATTGGCTCTTAGACGAGCTTGATCTTCTCGATGTCCTTGCGCGAGGACTCGCGATACAGTGAGAACTTGCGGCCGATGACCTGGACGACCTCGGCGTGGCAACGCTCGGCGAGCTCCTCGGCGGCCTCGCGGGCAGAAAGGCTGGAGCCGTCCAGCACAGAGCACTTAACGAGCTCGTGCTTCTCCAGGTAGGCGACCGTCTGCTCGACGGTGCCCTCGTTGACATCGGACTTGCCGATGATGATGGCGGGGTTGAGGTGATGGGCCATGCTGCGAAGCTGCTTGACCTGGGCTCCTGTCAGTGCCATGGGTTCTCGCTTTCTATGTATGGGGCGCCCCGCGACGGGGCCTTAATCTACGTGAGCTGTCCCACGATAGCGCAGGAACGGCACGGTGTGGAGCGCGTTTGCCCAGTTCAAAAAGAATGCGGATGCCGAGTGAGTGGGCAGTGCGGGCTGCGAACAGGCTATGAGCTGGGCGCAGAGACCGGCTCCCATGCAATAAACGCCCAACGGACCTTGCGGACGTGGTCGAGCATGTAGCGTCCCTGCGGCACGCCCTTGGAGCCCGGCTCGCCGGCATGGGGGTTCTCGATCATGTGTTGAGCGATGTAGTCGCGCAGGCGGTCGATCTTATCCTCGTTGCCATGCTCGAGCATACGGGAAAAATCTGCTACGCCCGCCTCAAGGCTATCGAAGGTGTCGCGACGGGGCGATTCAAAGTACGTAACCTGCGGCAGGGCACCCATCTGAATGAGGATATTAAAAGCATACACAAAGCCATTACTGCAGGTAACCGAGGCGCCGATGGCGTTCATCAGGTGCAGGTCATAGCGCGGGCTGGAGTTGGCGACCATCGTGACAGCACAACGCCGGCGAGCCGTGCGGTCGAGCTTGGCAAGCGCGCCTTTTAGGTTGGTCGTGGTGACAGAGCGACTGGCAAAGGCAACATCCACCGCTTTCGCGACCGGTCCAACCAAATCCCAATCATCATCCCAAGCGAGCTCAAGCGGCGTAATGCGATCCTCGAGCCCATAGTACTCAATGCCGGCATCAAGCGTGCCCAACATAGCAGGGGAGAAATCAGCCGCAATCACAGGATGCCCAGCCTGAGCAAGCGGAATAGCAATCGACCCAGCCCCACATCCCATATCAAGCACCGATTCACCAGGCTTTAGCGCCAACAGCTTCATAAAGTCCCGGGCATACGGAGCAGTTTCAAGCGGCCGAAAATGCCGAGCCCGCTTATCCCACTCAAAAGAATCATCAGCCCGCCGCCGAGCAGCCTGCATCTGCATCCACTCCTGGTTCCAATCTGTGGAAAGCAGCTCAGAACGATTCTCCCCATCAACCACGGGCCAACCTCCTAGCAACAAAAAAGCGGCCCCTCCCAAAAGAAGAGCCGCAACAAGCATATATCAGAAAAAGAACCGTTCCAACGCCAAACCGCCGCACCAGCCAAGTGGTGCAGGAGCGAAGCGACTGCAACCGGGATAGAACCCAACTGAGGTCCCGTTGTGCGGGAGCCCCGGGGAGGGCAAATATATAAGGTCGATCGCGAGTTCCGCACGAGCCGGAGAGCACTTAATGTGCTCTCCGTGCGAGTCAGGACTGTCCGAGCAGGCGACCTTATATATTTGCCCCCCCGGGGCTCCTCGCCAGTCCCCCTCAGCTAGTTCTTCAGCGAGTTCAGCGGTGCCGGGAAGCGTCCACCACGGTGGGCAAGCACGGTGCCGGCATTGGGGTTCACCGGCATGATGGGCGCACGGCCGAACAGGCCGCCGTACTCGACGCAGTCGCCCACACCCTTGCCGATGGCGGGAATCACGCGCACGGCCGTGGTCTTGTTGTTGATGACGCCGATGGCCATCTCGTCGGCGATGATGCCGGCGATGGTCTCGACCGGGGTGTCGCCGGGGATGGCGATCATGTCCAGGCCGACGGAGCACACACAGGTCATGGCCTCGAGCTTCTCGAGCGAAAGCGCGCCGGCTTCGACGGCGGCGATCATGCCGGCGTCCTCGGACACGGGGATAAAGGCGCCGGAGAGACCGCCCACGCTGGAGCTGGCCATGACGCCGCCCTTCTTGACGGCATCGTTGAGCATGGCGAGCGCACAGGTCGTGCCCGGGCCACCGCAGGTGCCCACGCCGATAATCTCGAGGATGCGCGCGACGGAGTCGCCGATGGCGGGTGTGGGAGCCAGCGACAGGTCGACAATGCCTTTCTCGACACCCAGACGGCGGGCTGCCTCACGGCTCATGAGCTCGCCGGCACGGGTGATCTTAAAGGCGGTCTGCTTAATCTTCTCGGCGACCTCCATCATCGATGCGGAATCGGGCAGCGTCTCCAGGGCTGCGGCCATAACGCCGGGGCCCGAGACGCCTACGTTGATGACGGCGTCGGCCTCGCCACCGCCGTGGACGGCGCCCGCCATAAACGGGGAGTCCTCGACCATATTGGCAAAGCAGACAAACTTGGACGCGCCAACGGAATCCTGGTCGGCCGTGAGCTTGGCGGCATCGATGATGGTCTGGGCGGCCATAAGCACGGCATCCATGTTGATACCGGCGCGCAGGCTGGCGACGTTGACGCTGGAGCAGACGCGGCTCGTGGTAGCGAGCGCCTGGGGGATGGACTGGATGACGCGGCGGTCGGCGTCGCCGATGCCCTTCTGGACGAGTGCGGAGAAGCCGCCCAGGTAATCGATGCCGAGCGTCTCGGCCGCGCGGTCGAGGGCATGCGCGATGGGGGTGAGGTCCTCATCCTTGCAGCACGCGGCGATCTGCGCCACCGGGGTGACGGAAACGCGCTTGTTGACGATGGGGATACCGTACTCGCGCTCGAGGTTCTCGGCGGTCTCGACCAGATGCTCAGCCGTGTGCGTCACGTGGTCGTAGATTTTCGTGCACATGCGGTCGAGGTTCTCGTCGCCGCAACCCATGAGCGAAACACCCATGGTGATGGTCCTGATGTCGAGGTTCTGTTCCTCAACCATGCCGCGGGTTTCCGCGATTTCTGCGGGCGTGATCGCCATCCTTGCGCTCCTATCTGCCAAAACGAGCATAGTCTTATCTATTCTAACGTGACGCACGTGCCAAGTGGCGCGTGCGTCACGTTTTGGTGCTCGGTTGTTTCCGTTGTGTTACTGCCCAAAGACCTCTTCGGCGATGCGAGCGCTTTCGGCGGCGTCCTTGGCGTAGTAGTCCGCGCCGATCTGCTTGGCGTATTCGGGGGTGAGTACGGCGCCGCCCACGATGATCTTGACGCCCGGCACCTCAGTATGAAGCAGCTTGATGGTCTCCTCCATGGCGACGACGGTGGTAGTCATAAGCGCCGAGAGGCCGACGAGTTTGATGTCGCGCTCCTTGACGGTCTTGAGTACTTCCTGCGGATCGACGTCGCGACCCAGGTCAAAGACGGTGTAGCCGTAGTTGTCGAGCAGCATTTTGACGATGTTCTTGCCAATATCGTGGATGTCGCCCTTGACGGTGGCCACGCAGATTTTGCCCTTGTCGGCAATCTCGCCGGCGGGCATCAGGCGCTTGATGGTGTCGAAGCCCACGCGCGCGGCCTCGGCCGAGGCCATGAGCTGCGGCAAGAAGAACTTGCCCTGGTCAAAGAGGACGCCAACTTCGTCGAGGGCGGGGATAAAGTGATTGTTGATGAGGTCCATGGCGTCGTGGTCGGCCAGCAGGCGCTCGGTCTCGGCAGCGATCTCGCCTTTGCGGCCCGAGACGACCATGCGACGAATCGGGTCGTCGTTGCCGTCGGTGCCGGCGGTGCCAGCAGCGGGCACAGCGTCGGTCGATACTGCCTGAGCAGCTGCCGGGTTGGCGGCGATCTTGTACGGATCGGTCCAGCCGGCGTAGCGCTCGATGTATCCGGTCGAGCCCTCGTCTTCAACGCTCAGGACGCGATAGCTGTAGACGGTATCCATAAAGCGTTTGGAGCCCGGGTTCATGATGGGGGCGTCCAGGCCCGCGCCGAAGGCGGCGGCCAAAAAGACCGAACCCAGCAGCGGGCGGGCAGGCAGGCCAAAGCTGATGTTCGACACGCCGAGCGCGCATTTGACGCCCAGACGCTCCTTGCACAGGGACATGGCGCGTAGGATCTGCTCAGCCTGGCGTTGATTAGTCGAGGCGGTCATGACCAGACAGTCGATGAGGATGCGGTCCGGGCCGATGCCGTAGCGGGCGGCCTCGGCCACGATGCGCTCGGCGATGGCGAAGCGGGCCTCGGCGGTATCGGGGATGCCGCCTTCGTCGAGCGTAAGGCCGACAACGTTGGTGCCGTAGTGGGCGACCAGCGGAAAGATCTCATCCATGATCTGCTGCTTGCCATTGACCGAGTTGATGATGGGCTTGCCGGCGTAGCGGCGCACGGCGGCCTCGACGGCTGCGGGGTCGGTGGAGTCGATCTGCAGCGGCAGCAGCGTGGAACCCTGGAGCTGTTCGGTTGCCTGCTGGATGATCTTGACCTCGTCGATCTCGGGCAGGCCCACATTGACGTCCAGGATGTCGGCGCCCTGCTCCTGCTGGCTGATGCCCTGACTCACGACGTAGTCCAGGTCGCCGTCGCGCAGGGCCTGCTGCAGGCGCTTTTTGCCGGTGGGGTTGATGCGCTCGCCGATGACGGCGATCTTGTGGCCGTCGCAGGGAAGGTCCACGACCGTTTGGGCGCTCGTGACCGACATGCTGGGCTTGCGGCGGCGCGGGCTGGGCGTGTGGTTGTCGATAAGCGTGCGCAGGGCCGCCATGTGCGCCGGCGTGGTGCCGCAGCAGCCGCCCACGACGCTCACGCCGTCGGCGATCATGCCGGCGACGGCCTCGGCGTATTCGGGGGCCTGGATATCAAAGACGGTGTTGCCGTCGTCGTCCACATGGGGGAGTCCCGCGTTGGCCTGCACCATAACGGGCTTGTCGGTAACGGTGAGCATACGTGCGGCGAGTCCTCGGAGCTCGGCCGGTCCTTGGCTGCAGTTGATGCCCAAAACGTCGGCGCCGATGGCATCGAGCGTGATGGCGGCCACCTCGGGACTCGTGCCCAGGAAGGTGCGACCGTCTTCCTCGAAGGTCATGGTGGCAAAGACGGGCAGGTCGGAGTTTTCGCGACAGGCGAGGACGGCCGCCTTGATCTCGGCCAGGTCGGTCATAGTCTCGATAATAAAGAGGTCCACGCCCGCATCGACGCCAGCGCGCACTTCCTCGGCAAAGAGGTCATAGGCCTCGTCAAAGCTGAGGGTGCCTAAGGGACGAAGCAGCGCGCCGATGGGGCCGATATCGCCGGCGACGTAGCGGGCACCAGCCGCGCGGGCGCAGGCGACAGCGGCGGCAAAGACATCTGCCACGGTGGCGGCGCCGTCGAGCTTGTGGGCATTGGCGCCAAAGGTGTTGGCGGTGATCACGTCGCAGCCGGCCGCGACATATTGACGTTGGATATCGGTGATAACCTGGGGCTCATCAAAGTTGAGCAGCTCGGGCAAGGCGCCCGCCTTCATGCCAGCGGCCTGCAACATGGTGCCCATGCCGCCGTCGAACAGCAGGTGTCCCGTGCCCTCGATGGCCGCACGCAGGCGATCGTCCTTAATGCGCAGATCGTCGATCGTGCGCGTCTTGTACGTGGCACCGTTGCGACGTGCGGCATCAACGGGTGCCGCCAATGCAGTGCCGTCAGAATCATGAGTGATAAGCGGAGTAAACATCGGGGGCTCCTAATGGCTGGAATAGCAGGTGGTGTGGGCGGCGCGGAAGCGACAGCTCTCGCGCATGCGGCAGATATTGCAGGTGGGGCGGGTCTGGGCGTCGTGGACCTCGCCGTCAAACAGACCGATCACCGCGGTCACGCTTTTGGTGGGCATGAGCAGGCTGGTGGGTGTGACGGTCAGGCCGATGAGCCGCGTGGCGTTGAGCGCATTGACGATCGAGCGCTGGGCCGAGAGCGGGCAGTCGCCGTAGCCGGGACTAAAGCGCCAGTTGCCGGCGAGTCCGTGTGCGGCGGCGTCCGTCTTGACCTGCTGGTCCATTTGCTCAACGGCGGCTTCCACGTAAGCGGAGCACGCGGCGTCGAGCACGGCGCCCTCCAGGGGATGTTGGGCTCCCGTGGTGCGCAGGCGACGCTCGGCGTCCATGCCGAGGGTACATGCCATGAGCGCGGCAAAGCGGGCATCTTTGAGATGTCGATAGATATCGCGACCTCGCAGCTCAACGTTGGTGCCGACCAAGCGAATGCAAGGCTCACTTTGTTCGTCCACGCCCGTGGCATCGACGGCAAACACGCGGCGCACGCCACGGGGCTCAATGTCCAGTTCCAGACGCTCGACCACAAGCTCAATACGTCGTGACAGCTCGGGCTCGATCTGCTGGCCGCCGTAACCCAGATACCGCAGCATCTCGGCACGGTCGACACGGGGATGGTGCGCAGCATCGACACGGTAAAGCGCCGGCGACGCAAGGTCGGCCGGCACTTCGACAGCGGTTGTATCGATGTGCGGTTTTTCCATTACCCCAGGCGCTCCATAATGGTCGCGGCGATCGCAGGACGGTTCATAGTGTACAGGTGCAGGCCGTCGGCGCCGTGCTCCTTGAGGTCGCAAAGCTGGCGGGCGGCATAATCTACACCGGCTGCCTGCAGGCTCTCGGGGTCGTTCTCGTACTTGGCGAGAATCTTGATGACGGGGGAGGGCAGCGACGCGCCGCACATAAAGACCATGCGGCTGATCTGCGACTTGCCCATAAACGGCATGATGCCCGCGGTAATGGGCACGGTGATACCGGCCTTGTCGGCAAGCTCGCGAAAACGGTAGAAGCACTCGTTATCAAAGAAGAGCTGTGTCACAAAGAAGCTCGCGCCGGCGTCCTGTTTTTGCTTGAGGTGTTCGACCGAGAGGTTGAGATCCTCACAGGCAATGTGGCCCTCGGGGTAGGCTGCGGCGCCCACGCAAAAGCCGGCGTCGACGAGCTCGGGGATGAGGTCGCGGGCGTAGGCGTAGTCGGAGGCGGGCTTGTCGTCCTCGGTCGCGCCGGCAGGGAGATCGCCACGCAGGGCCAGGATGTTTTCAACGCCGGCGGTGCGATACTCGTCGATCTTGGCGGCGATGTCGGCGTGGGTGCGGCCCACGCAGGTAAGGTGTGCCACCGAGGGCGTGTCGAATTCGCTCGTAATCATATGCGCGATGGGGGCGGTGGCGGCACCGTTGCCCGAGCCGCCGGCCGAGCAGGTGACCGAGACAAAGCTCGGCGAAAGCTTGCACAGATTGCCTGCCACTTCGCGAGCCGTGTCGAGGGTCAGCTCGCCCTTGGGCGGGAACATCTCAAACGAAACGGGTGCGGTGCCCTGGGATGCTGCCTGCTTAAAAACCTCGTTGACGCGCATATCGTGCTCCTCTAGATACGTAATAGTGTGATGTGTTGTGTAAGGATTCTACAGCACCACTGTGCCACGGTGGAGTTTCACTCGCTATTTGAGGATACCAATCAAAGATGCCTTGCTATCGGCTTTCTCTATAACAGAGCGGCTAATCTAGGCACGGACTATAAAGACTGGTATCTGATGCAAAATACCAGTTAATAGAGCTCCATCCCAAATTGACTACCCTTAAACCATGGAGAGAGGTCTGCAATTTATGCAGTTGATTGGCTGTTGAGGGTGGCAACGCCGCCTCGATAGGGTAACCTCATTGATTGGTTTCGCGACAGCAACATAACGGTAATGTCGCGGAAACACGGCGAGTCTAAGCTATGACTCGTTCGTTAGTAATCAACACCGCTTCTCACGCGGTGCCGATACGAAGGGAGTTCCGTATGGCCGAACTTACTGACCGCTTCGGGACCATGGTGTTCTCTGAGGAAGTCATGAAGGACTACCTCCCCAAGGACATTTGGAAGCGCCTTGCTGCAACCCTCGAGGGCGGTGAGCCGCTCGACCTGGATGTGGCCAACGCCGTTGCCCATGCCATGAAGGTCTGGGCCATCTCCAAGGGCGCGACGCACTACGCGCACTGGTTCCAGCCGCTTTCGGGCATTACTTCCGAGAAGCACGACAGCTTCCTGGAGCCCAACCACGACGGCACCGCCATTACCAAGTTTACGGGCAAGAACCTCATCCAGGGCGAGCCCGATGCCTCGAGCTTCCCCAACGGCGGCCTGCGTGCTACCTTCGAGGCCCGTGGCTACACCGCTTGGGACCCCACTAGCCCCGCCTTTATCAAGGACGATGTCCTGTGCATCCCCACGGCTTTCTGCTCCTACACGGGCGAGGCCCTGGACAAGAAGACCCCGCTGCTGCGTTCCATGACCGCGCTCTCGCGTGAGTCTAAGCGCGTTTTGGCGCTGTTCGGCAAGACCCCCAAGAAGGTCGTTCCTTCCGTGGGCGACGAGCAGGAGTACTTCCTGATCAAGAAGGACGCCTACCGCAAGCGCAAGGACCTGGTCATTACCGGCCGCACCCTCTTTGGTGCTGCTCCATGCAAGGGCCAGGAGCTCGAGGAGCACTACTTTGGCGCTATCCGCCCCACCGTCTCGGCCTACATGAAGGACTTGGACGATGAGCTGTGGGCGCTCGGCATTCCCGCCAAGACCAAGCACAACGAGGTCGCTCCCTGCCAGCATGAGCTCGCACCGGTCTATGGCGAGGTCAACGAGGCCATCGACCAGAATCTGGTCATGATGGAGAAGATGAAGCTCATCGCCTCCCGCCACGACTTGGTCTGCCTGCTGCACGAGAAGCCCTTTGAGGGCATCAACGGTTCGGGCAAGCACAACAACTGGTCGCTCGGCACCGAGTCCGAGAATCTGCTCGATCCGGGCGACACTCCGCTCGACAACCTGCAGTTCATCGTCTTCCTCACCGCGGTGATCGAGGCCGTCGATAACTATCAGGAGCTCCTGCGTGCCTCCGTTGCCTCGGCCGGTAACGACCATCGTCTGGGCGCCAACGAGGCTCCTCCGGCGATTATGTCCATCTTCCTGGGCGACCAGCTTACCGAGGTCGTCGAGAAGATCATCGATGGCAAGGCTTCCGTCCATGCCACGCGCGGCGTGCTCGACTTGGGCGCCGATACCCTGCCCAAGCTGATGCAGGACAACACCGACCGCAACCGCACCTCCCCGTTCGCCTTTACCGGCAACAAGTTCGAGTTCCGTGCCTGCGGCTCCGAGCAGAACGTCTCCGACTCCAACCTGGTGCTCGATGCCGCCGTGGCCAAGTCGCTCAAGTCCTTCGCCGACGCGCTTGAGGGTACGCCCGAGGATGAGTTCCAGGATGCCGCGCTCGAGTACTGCAAGAAGGTCCTGACCGACCACCAGCGCATCCTCTTCTCCGGCGATGGCTACTCCGACGAGTGGCCCGTCGAGGCCGAGAAGCGCGGCCTTGCCAACAACAAGACCACGGCCGACGCCCTGCCCGCCTTTGTTTCCGATAAGGCCATTGCGCTCTTTGAGGAGACGGGTGTCCTGACCAAGGCCGAGGCCCAGTGCCGCTACGACTGCAAGCTCGAGAAGTACAACAAGCTCATGAACATCGAGGCCACCACGATGGTTCGCGAGGCGCGTCGTACCTATCGCCCGGTCATTACCGCCTATGCCACCAAGGTCGCTAAGGGCCTTGAGACTATCCGCGCCGCCGGCGCCGAGGCCGCCATGCAGTGTGAGCAGAATACGCTCAACAAGCTTTGCAACGGCATCACCACCATCAACGACTCCATCAAGGCGCTCGACGCCGTGCATCAGAAGGCCGAGGGCCTCGATGGTCAGGAGCAGGCCAACGTGTACGCGCACGAGGTCGTTCCCGCTATGGATTCGCTGCGCGCCGCCGTGGACGCCATGGAGGAGATCGTGGCCGCCGACTACTGGCCGGTCCCGACCTACGACGACATCCTGTTCTACGTGTAGAGCGTAACTGACATATCGTCACGGTATTGAGCCGGGGTCCGCATCATGCGGGCCCCGGTTTTTGTTTGCGAAGGACGCTTTGAAGCCCGTTTTGCCGCCGATTTGCCTAGGTATAAAGGGCTATGGGCAAAAAACGTCAAATATGAGTACTGTCACAAGTCCTGTAACATTATTTATTTGCAAAATATGTAGTGTTACGCAACATATGTCCAAGTACTTAGCCGATAAACGTCTGCAATTTTTCCGCCGTAGGACGCCTGACGGCTAAATCGCCTTCTGAAGGCATGAAATCGCTGTTACTAAAATGGTAACAGTACTCAAATTTGCTATTTTTTGCCCGCTGGCTTTGCGATGATGCCGGGGTCCGCACCCTGTCGGGTAGCGCGCACAGTCGTGGTGTAAGAAGCAAGGGAGGGCCATCGCCTAGAATCG